>VFZK01000079.1 GCA_016871215.1 Acidimicrobiia bacterium
GGGAACGTTGGATTTCCTGCTGGAGGCCCGTTATGACTGATTCCGCATCCTGCAGCTTGATGACTTTCATGCCATCAGGATACAACAGTCGGAATCTATTCGCAATTACTTATAGCCCAATGTATAGCAAAGAAATGCCAACAGGCGGGCATCGTCAGCGCCGCACTTTCTGTCTCAACGCCAGCAGGTTCGCCTCAATGGTCAGAGACTTTCCACTGAGTGCGTAAACTCGCTGCACAAACGCCGGATAGCCCTCGGTCTCGATCTTCAGATTGTAAACACCAGCATCCAGGTAGATCGACCTTAGATCCTGGACTCTGCCAGCGTAGGCTTCGTTTAAGAAAACAGACGCGGTTAGCGGTTCGGCAGCAAGTTTGATTTCGCCCATCTTTGGCTCGGAGCTAGCCAGCCCATCGACTGGCAGACGGGCACGGCGGCCAAATTCGCGAAATGGGAAGTGCCAATAGGAACCCCAGTAGGGTGAAAAATGCCCGCAACAAGGCCCGGCCCAAGGAGGTGCACCCGAAAACCGGCTATACGCTCCTGTCAAAGGAAAGCCCCCGACACGAACACGCGAGCTCTGCGAGACATTGATGCTTCCAGGCTCTTCGTCAAAGGTCGATTCCGATCTTCTAACCTCGTCCTCTGCCAAGCATAGGCCGGTCGCCAGCAGAAACGTGGCGATCATCCTTCCGACCCCAGTCTTGTATGTCATGACGGCCTCCTCTGGGATGGATGGTGTCGCTCTCTGAAAGGATTGTCAACGAGAAGCGCTCGGATGAGAGGCGTCACCGACGCGAACGGAAGGCCAAGCTTCTACCGGCTGGAAAGCCGACTCGATCAAGCTTCTCCCTAAAATCCACTCCCATTCAATTGCTGCGTTTCTTTTCTCGATAAGCGTCGTAAGCCTGCTGGATTACTGCCGCCTCAGGGATGCCACGGTGAATCCAGATTCGATAGCTCAATGAAAGCGGTCTACCCGCTGGAAAGGATTGCGGTGAGACACCCGGCCACCCTACCGCCAGCAAGCCGTAATGCCGCGTCATCCACGTGGGGGGATAGCTCGGATGACTGGGATTCACGAAGATTGCCGCACCGCTGAGCGCGCCATTGTTTCTGAGATCTCCCGAGAAATCTGCCCAAGACAGACGTGCCATCAGCAGATCGTCGCTCGAACGGCCCGCCGACACTGTGATGATCGTCTTTGTGCGTGGCGCGAACCTCATCGTTAGCCCTCCGTAGCTTTTGCCCTCAGCACCCCAAAGTGTGACAGGAGCCCCTTCAGGAGTTAGCGTCAGATCCAAATCGATCAAACGGCCTTGTGAGGAAACAGGATGAATTCTCGCCCAAACCCTTTCCAGCATCACTCTCCTGGTACCGACATACCATCCATTCTCCACACCGAGCTCTGCCCCTGTCGCGTTTGCCTTCCGAGCCAGCCATCGTTGGAACTCGTGCCGGACATCGCGCAAGGTCCAGAGATCCACCTCTCGATCACCGATCTTGACATGGGGCCAGGCCCAGTACAGGCCACGATGGTAATCGTGGTCCTTCGGGAAATCGTCGGTCAGCACTTCGCCCTCGATGCCATACACAGGATGGAAGTATGAGGACCGTCCCTTCGCGCTGGGCGCAGCCTGGCTCGTGATGACCCCATGGTTGTAAACCAGCACGGGGTGTTCGCCTTGCCACAGCTTGAGCGATCTGTCATTGACAGCCTCAAAGCGAAAGGTCGGCGATCCTTTGCCGTTTCCTCCCGCTCTTACCCTATCCTCAGCAGCCAAGGACACTGGGCCTGAATGCAACAGACCGGCAAGCAATACGAGCGAACGGGCACCTCTCAGAAGGATCCCCGCGTCACGACGAAGCAGAGTCATCGTTGTCTCCTGGCGAACAAGCTCACTGCCAACTCGCCCTCTCTTATCAGTGCTGCCTCGACCATGTCGAAGACGGGAGTTTGTACATCTCAAATCTTACAACTGCCAAGCCTGTTTGGCCGGCCTCCGGCTTGCCAAGCTACACCTAGTCCAGACCTGTGGGCACCCTATCGTCATTCCCGCGAAAGCGGGAATCCAGTCTCCGATACCTAAGGGATAGCCCCAACCATCCCTGGGCTTCCGCTTACGCGGGAGCGACGGCTTCTACGTGGCATGTGCATCTTGCCTATGCGGGCTAGTCTAGAAATGTACAAATTCCAAACAAAAGAAGCGATAGGGCCAACTCAGCGTCTTCAATCTCCGACCACCGTGACTACCACGGTTCGTTGCCGACCGCGTACGTCACATTCCAAATGGAAGACCTGCTGCCAGGTGCCGAGCACGAGCTTGCCATCGGAGATCGGCACGGTTAGCGACGACCCGAGCAGCGTTGCCTGCAGGTGCGAGTGGCCGTTGCCATCCTGCTAGGCTTGCTCATGCCCGTACTGACGGCTGGGCGGGATGAGCTTGTTCAGAATGCTGGGCAGATCCTGCTGTAGCCCCGGCTCGAATTCAATCGTGCCAACCGAAGCCGTGCTACCGACGTTGAAGATGTTGACCGTGCCGGTTTGAATGCCCGAGGAAGCCACGATCGCAGCGACTTGCTCGGTGAGATCGTGCATGTCCCCAGGTCCTTTCGTCGTGAGGAAGATCTGTTGCTGATAACTCATGGTTTGGTGCGCAGCCTCTGAAGTGGCGGGAGCCGACAGCATCATACGCCTGAACTGAAGTGCCGGTGGCACAATCTCTTTTCAGTGCCAGCCTCTCGGTCAACACCGACTCAGATTCCTGCGTCGACAAATGACTCGTCCACGACAAACAGGTACCTGTAGAAGTGCTAGAATTTGACAAGGATCTGAAGTCCCAGCAAAGGGGGCTAAATCAATGTTCGAACAATTAGACGACCCCAAACTTGCAGGCCAGAAATCCTGGAAAGAACGAATCGTGGAGGCTACGATGATCCTGATCGTTTCAGCCGCGGTGATTGGCGTTCTGGTCTACGCGTTCATGGTGGTTGAGTAAAAGAGACAATGCGTGTCGATCGGTCATTGTGCGAGACAACTCGAATTCGCACAGTCTATTCAAGGGAGCTGGCCTATGGATGAGTTACTGGAGCAGAGAATCAAAGAGTACTGGTTGGCGGTAGCCTTCGCCAAAGAATTCATGGCGGAGCTCGGGCGGGAGAAAACCTTGGACGTGATCGGCCGGGCCTTTCAAAAGATCCAGGCGGAGAGCGCAGCAGAGTTGGTCGAAAAACTTGGCTCGAACAACGTCGAGGCTTTGGCTGGCTACTATCGCAGGCGAGCCGCGGAAGTAGACAACCTGAAGGTATCGAGGTTGCTGACGACCGAATTGCGCTCAACATCAGCCGTTGTCGAGCTGGGGAAGCGTTTCAGTGCCTGGGCGCCCCGGAAATCTGCCAACAGTACTGCGAGAGTGATCATGCGTTCATCCGAGCGTTCAATCCACTGATGAGTCTGGTGCGTACGAAGCTGCTCTCCAAAGGCGCTGACCACTGTGACCATCAGTGGGTCCTGAACCAGTAGCTTCGAATGAACGACAGCGCGGCCTTCGAATAAGAAACTGGTGCGGAAGGCGGGACTTGAACCCGCATGGCTTGCGCCGCCACCCCCTCAAGATGGTGTGTCTGCCAATTCCACCACTTCCGCATTCAGGCAGGGACCCCACGAACCGCACGGTGCGGTCGTGGCGTGCGACGAGGAACCTGTGATTGGCTCCCAACGCTGATCCGACCGGATTACGGCTTCGGCGGCGCTGGAGAGGCCGGAGGATTTTGAACCGGCGGAGCGGGCGCTGGGGATCCGGATTGGGCCGGCGCGGTCTGCTTCTGAGCTGGTTTGGCCCCTTCCATCACTGAGCTGCCTCGGTCGCGAGTCGTCAGCAGCGAGAGTGCAAAGGAAGTGACCATGAAGATCACGGCTGCCCCCGTGGTCAGCTTGGAAAGAAAGGTCGCCGTGCCGCGGGCTCCGAAAGCGGTATGCGATCCACCGCCGCCAAAAGCGCCGGCCAGATCCGCTCCTTTCCCAGATTGCAGCAGCACAATCAAGATCAGAATCAGACAAACCAACACGTGCACGATGGAAAACAAAATCATCATTACGCCGGACTCCGAACTCTAAAAGTTAACAATGGAAGCGAATGAGTCGGGCTTCAAGCTGGCGCCCCCCACCAAAGCTCCATCGATGTCGACTTGAGCCATCAAGCCTTTGATGTTGTCGGGCTTGACGCTTCCGCCATACAAAATCCTCAATTCCCGCGAGGCCTCGGCGCCGAATCTCTGTTGTGCAAGCTGGCGAATCTGCTTGTGGACTTCAACAGCCATTTCAGGAGTGGCGGTGCGTCCCGTGCCGATGGCCCAAACAGGCTCGTAGGCGATGACTATACGGAAAAAGTCCTGCACAGTCAAATCGTTGAGGCTTTCTTCGAACTGAATTCGAATCACCCGGTTCGTGTCGCCAGCTTCCCGTTCGGCCAGCGTTTCGCCGACGCAGACAATGGGCATCAGGCCCGCCGCCAGGGCGGCTTGCGTCTTCCGTTTTACCATGTCATTGGTTTCGCTGAAGTACTGCCGGCGCTCTGAGTGTCCGATGATGCAGCATTGACAACCTGCGTCTGCCAGCATCGGAGCCGATACCTCTCCTGTAAAGGCCCCCTCCTTTTCCCAAAAAAGATCTTGGCCCGCGATCCAGATATTGCTTCCGGCAGCTGCGCTCGCTGCCCGAGCCAGGGCCGTGAAGGGCGGAGCGATGGCAATGTCGCAGTGCTTCGACTCTTGAACCAGCGGCTTGAGCTGTTCGATGAACTGAACCGTTTCTCGAACCGTCTTGTAGAGCTTCCAGTTGCCAGCGATGATTGGACGTCGCATCGATGAACCTCTCACCTGCGATTAAAAGGGTGTAGGATCGAGGATTGCCCAATCCTCAAGGCTCCGTCTTCGTCCTTCATTCCTCAACCCTCATTCCTCACCGGTCATTCAGTGCCTCGACCCCAGGGAGCTTTGCACCTCCCAAAAACTCCAGCGACGCGCCGCCGCCGGTGGAAATGTGACTGATCTTGTCCGCCACGCCAGCTTTGGTGACCGCCGCAATCGAATCTCCACCTCCAATGATTGAAGTGGCGGAACTTTCAGCCACCGCGTGTGCAATCGCGAGTGTTCCGTGAGCGAACTTTTCCATCTCGAACACCCCCAGCGGGCCATTCCAGAGGATCGTCTTAGCACCTGCAATCTGCGCTTTGAAGCGAGACACCGTGTCGGGGCCAATGTCCAGCCCCATCCACTCCATGGGAGTTTCTTGAATCGAGGTAATCTTCGAATCGGCTGCCGCGTCAAACTGGCTGGCGACGACGTGGTCCACAGGCAGTTGCAGTTTCACCCCACGTTCCTGTGCTTTCTTCAGCAGCGATTCGGCCAACGCCACTTTGTCGGGCTCCACGAGCGACTTGCCCACCTCGTATTCCTCGGCAGCCAAGAAAGTGTATGCCATGCCTCCTCCGATCAAAAGGGCGTCGACCACGTTCAACAGGTTGTCAATCACCTCGATCTTGTCGGAGACCTTTGCACCACCAATGATCGCCACATAGGGACGGTCGGGGTTTGCGATGGCTTTGCCAAGATAAGCCAGCTCCTTCTGCATCAGCAGTCCGGCGCCGGCTTGGCTAACGAACGGAATCATTCCAGCGGTCGAAGCGTGAGCGCGATGCGCAGTACCGAAAGCGTCGTTTACGTAAACATCGCAGAGAGCAGCCAGCTGTTTCGAAAACCCCGGATCGTTCGCTTCCTCCTCGGGATGAAAGCGGAGGTTCTCGAGCATGAGAATGTCACCATCCCGCAATCCGTTTGACTGCTTGAGTACTTCCTCGCCAACACAATCCGAGGCCATGGTCACTCTTTTGCCCAGCAATGCGCCTAGGGCTGCTGCCGCTGGCTTGAGGCTCATTTTGGGATTTGGTTTGCCTTTGGGACGGCCAAGATGAGACGCCAACAACACTCTGGCCCCTTTGGACAGAGCATGCTGAATGGTCGGAGTGCTAGCCCGGATGCGGGCGTCGTTGGTAATGCGGCCTTCTTCGTCGAGAGGGAGGTTGAAGTCGACGCGGATAAAGACCCGTCTCGACTGAAGGTCCATATCTGTAATCGAGAGTTTGGCCATAGGCCCTGCTGGGAAGCGTTAATCGCGACAGCCGAAAGCGCTTCTTCCGACCGGCCAAAGAATCGCTTCGTCGAGCAACACATTCTCCGGCGGCACGCGGCAGAAGCCTTCTGCTAGCAGTGGTGACTCCCCGGCAGGCATCGTACAGACGCGCTTGCACTGGGCCTGCCCGTTCCAGCCAAGCGTCATTGGGTTCGCATCACAAACCGAATCAAATCGCGAATCCGGCAGCTGTAGCCCCACTCATTATCGTACCAGCTCAAGACCTTCACCATGCGATCGCCCGTCATGCGAGTGAACGGCGCGTCCACGATTGAAGAATGAGGGTCGCTTTTGAAATCGACTGAGACCAGCGGTTCGCGGGAAACTCTCAAGATCCCCTTCATCGGGCCTTGAGCCGCTTCGTCCATGGCCGCATGGACCGCTTCAGTCGTCGCCGGCCTGTCGAGCACCGCCACAAAGTCCACGACGGAAACGTTTGGTGTCGGAACTCGAATCGCGATTCCGTCCAGCTTTCCCTTGAGTTCAGGTAAAACGAGCGCCACGGCATTGGCGGCGCCCGTGGTGGTCGGAATCATCGACACGGCGGCTGCCCGGGCGCGGCGCAAGTCTGAATGCGGCAGGTCCAGAATTCTCTGGTCGTTAGTGTAAGAGTGAACGGTGGTCATCGATCCGTTCGCAATGCCGAATCGCTGGTGAAGCACCTTGGCCACTGGCGCCAGGCAGTTCGTGGTACAAGAGGCGTTCGAAATGACGTGGTGGCGCGCCGGATCGTATTGTGCCTCGTTCACGCCCAGGACCACCGTCAGGTCTTCGTTCTTGGCCGGGGCCGAGATGATCGTTTTCCGCACCGTTCCCCGCAGATGCTTCTGCGCATCCTCCTTCTTTGTGAACAGCCCCGTCGACTCGATGACAACCTGAACTCCCAGGCTGCTCCATGCGATCCGGGCAGGATCGCGTTCCTTGAAGACTTTGATCTGACGTCCATCGACGGACAAGGAATCTTCGCCAGACACGACGCTGGACGGCGAAGGACCGAGCACGGAGTCGTATTTCAAGAGGTGAGCCAACGTCTTAGGGTCCGTGACGTCGTTCACGGCGACGAACTCGATCTCGGGATCGCCGAGTGCGGCCCGCATCACGTTGCGCCCGATGCGTCCGAATCCATTGATGCCAGCCCGAATCGGCATTTGCTCGCTCCCCGTGGGCTTTCACCAGACTGCCTGCTTCTGTTGCGCCGCGCTCAAAAGCGCTTTTTCCATGCGCAAGACCGACCAATATATCGGCTTCCTCGAAGGCCTGTCAACGTTTTAGCTTGGCGGCGAAAGCTGGGCGGCGATATAATCCGCAGCCGAAAATCCAGAATGGGAGCGGATTTCAGAGCGCCAGCCCAATTCGTCGAACCGCATGCACCTTCTCTACAGCCTGGTTTTCACGGCAGGCTTCATGGCTGCTTTGCCTTACTTTCTTTTTCAGGCGCTGCTTCATCGCAAGTACCTTGCCAGCTTCTGGCAGCGTTTCGGCCTTCTATCCAAGGCGGCCTTTTCGGACGCAGAAGGCGGCATCTGGATTCATGCCGTATCGGTAGGAGAAGTACTGGCGGTCCTTCCTCTGGTCCAGGCGGTGCAAGCCCGCTGGCCGGGCCGCCGGTTGTTCCTGTCCACCGCCACACTGACCGGCCAGACGCTGGCTCGAAAGAAACTCGCGGCCGAAATCGGGGTCTTTTACTTTCCGCTTGACTGGAAATTCACTGTCCGGAAAAGCCTGAATACGGTCCAACCTTCGCTGGTCTTGATTGCGGAAACGGAACTGTGGCCCAACTTCCTGCGGGAGTGCCGCACAAGAGCGATACCCGTCATCCTCGTCAACGGCCGGCTCTCTGATCGATCTGTGGGACGCTATCGTGCCATTAAGCCGTTTATGCAGCGAGTTCTCAAGGATCTGGTCTTTTTCTGCATGCAAACCGAGCTCGATCGGGATCGGTTGCTGAGCGTTGGTGCGGATCCGGCCAAAGTAGACGTTGTGGGTAACCTGAAATATGACGTTGCCGCGCCAGGATTGGTCGAAAGCAAGGCGGACGCCTATCGCCAGCTGCTCGGTTTGTCAGCGAATTCATTCGTGATTGTGGCTGGCAGCACGATGAAAGGCGAGGAAGCCTTGGTACTGGCCGCTTTCGAAACGCTGCGGCAAGCAGCGATGGAAGCCCTTCTGGTGATTGCTCCACGCCATCCCGAGCGTTTCCGCGAGGTTGAGAAGTTGCTTGCGGAGCGGGCTGTGGCTTTTGTCAAGCGGTCCGAGCTCAACACCGGAGTGGCAAAAGCAAACCAAAAGCGAGAGGTGGTGCTGCTGGACTCCATGGGAGAGCTGGCCACGCTCTACGCCCTCGCCGATGTCGTTTTTATTGGCGGAAGTCTCGTTCCTACCGGCGGGCACAACATTCTGGAACCGGCGCTGTTCCGGAAGCCGATTCTTTTCGGGCCTAGCATGAGCAATTTTCGCGAGATGTCGGAGGATTTCCTGCATGAGCAAGCGGCGGTGCGCGTCGAAAACTGGGCGGAGCTGGGAGACGAGCTCGTGCGCCTGTTTCACGACGCGGGCCGTCGCCAACGTCTCGGCGATCGCGGCTATGCCATTCTGATGGCTAACCGAGGCGCTGCCGGCAAAATCGTCGATCGAATCGCGCATTTAGAGCAGCAGTGCAAGGCTGGCGCCTAATCTCGACCTGGCGACTCGACATTCACCGTTCGCGCATGGACCCGCTTTCTCCGATTGCTGTGTTGTATGGGGCTGTCGTCCGCCTTCGAGGCTGGGCTTACGCCGCCGGCGTTTTCCCGTCCACCAAACTGCAAGCGCCGGTGATCAGCGTCGGCAACCTGGCGATGGGTGGCACCGGAAAGACGCCAACAACGATCGCCCTTGCGAAGAGGCTGCTCGACTCTGGCTGCCGCGTGGCGATTCTTTCGCGTGGATACATGGGCAAGCATCGGGATGGGCCGCTCCTGGTTTCCGATGGCCAGCGGATTTGCGCGACAGCAAGCGAAGCAGGAGATGAGCCGCTGGTCATCGCGCGCAACCTGCCGCGGGCCGTGGTGGCGGTTTGCAAGCAGCGTGCAAAGGCGGGCGCCTGGCTGGAGCAGCACTTCAAAGTGGATGTCCATCTTCTCGATGACGGATTCCAGCATCTGCAATTGCATCGCGACCTGAACCTGCTGGTCATCGATGCGACGGATCCCTTTGCTGGAGGCCTGCCGCCTCGGGGGCGTTTGAGGGAACCGCTCGACGCGATCTCCCGAGCGGATGCTGTTGTCTTGACCCGAACTGAGGCTGGACAGAGCTACACCGGACTGGTCGGCGCGATTCATCGCTACAAGCCAGGCATTCCTTGCTTGCGAGTTCGCCAGAAGCTGGCCAGCCTTCGCAGGTTGGGCGAAGACGAGGATCTGCCAATGGACTTGCTGCACAGCCTTCCCGTCATGGCTTTCGCGGGTATTGGAAATCCACCTCAGTTCTTGGCCGCCTTGCGAGAGGCTAGGATCGACGTTGCGAAGTCGGTCTTCTTTCCCGACCATCATCCCTATCGGGCCCAGGACTACAGGCGCCTGGAGCAGGAATGCGAGAAAGCGAAAGTGAACACATTGATCACAACCGAGAAGGATGCCGAGAAGCTCTCTGCGCCACAGTTCGAGCCGAGAGCCGTGTTTGCAGCGCGAGTGGCATTCGAGTTTGACGACGTAACCGAGCTATCCAGGCTGCTTTCCCAACTGGTGGAGGTGGCAGCACGGTGAAGGCATTCGATCCGCACAGTGTGCGCAGCCTGCTCATTCGCGGAACCAACTGGGTCGGCGATGCCGTTTTGAGTTTGCCCGCATTGAAGCGTGTGCGGCGCGAGTTTCCAAACGCCACGATCGCGTTGCTCGTGTTGCCTTGGGTTGCAGGCATCTACGAAGACTGTACCGCAGTCGACGAAGTATGGTTGTTCGACCAGCGTGGCCCTTACCGCGGTTGGCAGGGCAGGCTGCGGCTGATTCGCGAAATGCGCCAGCGGCGGTTCGATGCGGCGCTGTTGTTTCAGAATGCCTTTGAAGCGGCTCTGTTGGCCAGATTGGCAGACATCCCTGTGCGGGCCGGCTACGACCGCGACGGCCGCGGCTGGCTGCTTTCCCACAAGATTGCAGTTGACCCGCGCGTTTCGAAGCTCCATCAGACTTACTACTACCTGGACTTGGTCGACCAGCTTCTGGGGAGCCCGCGCACCACGCAGGATCTCGAGCCGATGTGGATGTCGGAGTTTCCTCTCGAGGCGATGCCCGACATCACACTCGACGTTCGCCCGGAAAGGAAGCAGTCCGCCCGGCTACGGCTGCAGACCCAAGGAGTTGATTTCGCTCGGACCGTGATCGGCGTCAATCCCGGAGCTTTCTATGGTTCAGCCAAGCGCTGGCCGGCCGACCGCTATGCCGCTGTTTTGGACCGGCTGATTGGCGAGCGTGAGGCTTCGGTCGCGATCTTCGGTTCCCCGAATGAAATTGCGATTGCCGAATCCATCCGGGCTGCGATGCGGCGCCAGCCTGCCATCCTTTCGGGTAGGACAGATCTCAGCGAGCTGATCGCCATGATCGCGTGCTGCGACCTGTTTCTAACCAACGATTCAGGGCCTATGCATCTCGCCTCGGCGTTGCGCGTGCCGACGCTGGCGATCTTCGGTTCAACCGACGAGATGGCCACCGGACCGATGAGTCCAGCCGCCGTTGTGCTAAATAAAAGGGTTGAATGCAGTCCGTGCCTTTTGCGAGAATGCCCGATCGACCATCGCTGCATGACCCGTTTGAGCGCGGAGGAAGTAGTCCATCAAGCGTTTCGGATGATCGACGCGCCGGAAACGGCGAGAGTTGAGGACGAACGATAGAGCACAAAGGAACGATCGGTTCTTATCCCTTCTCGGTCCTCGACGGCTTTCCATCACATGCCCCAGAACATTGGCGTTTTCATCGACCGGGATGGCACCATCAGCGAAGAGGTGGGGTACATCAACCATGTCTCCCGTTACCAAGTGTACCCATGGACCGGTGAGGCCATACGCAGCCTCAATAAAGCCGGCCTGAAGGTGGTTGTCGTCACCAACCAGGCGGGGGTGGCTCGCGGCTACTTCACCGAAGGACTGCTGGGCCAGGTCCATCAGAAGCTGATTGCGGAGATGACGCGCGCCGGAGCGCACTTCGATGCGATTTACTACTGCCCACACCATCCGACGGTCGGCGAGCCTCCCTACCGCCAGGCGTGCAACTGCCGAAAACCCAAGACCGGCATGGTGGATCGCGCAGCGGCGGAGTTAGGGATCGACGTATCGAAGTCCTTCGTGATCGGGGACCGGTATGGCGACATCGAACTCGCGCACAACGCAGGCGCGCGGTCCGTCTTTGTGTTGTCGGGTTACGGGCTGGGCGAGTACGAGTACCAGCGCCACAACTGGAAGCAGCAACCCGAGTGGGTTGCCAGGGATCTGCTCGACGCGTCGCAGTGGATTCTCCAAGCAATCACGGCCTAGAATGACTGCGTTCTGTCTGATGCGGGCTCTTTGGATGGCGCGCGCAGGGCGCAGCCTGCCAAGTATTGCGCCACTCAGGAAATGACTCGACAGCAGTACGAGGAAGCTGTATGGACTCCCAATGGTCTTCCTTGGTGACAGCCCCCGCCCTAACTTGCCGAACCTCAATTCCAGACCCACTCAAGCCGATGACTGAGAACCCGGGTTCCAAAGAGCGGCTTCTAGAAATCATCCAGCAGTTTCGGGAATGTCCGATTGGGGTGTACGGCGATTTGGTGGCGGACCAGTTCGTTTTCGGGGAGATTTCTCGTGTTTCCCGCGAAGCCCCGGTGCTCATTCTCAGCTACCGAGAATCACGCATCGTACCAGGCGGTGCAGCCAACGCCATCAACAATCTCCACGCACTGGGCGCGCGGCCTGTTCCTCTCGGCGTTCTGGGTGTCGATGAAGCCGGCAAAGCGTTGCGGAGGCAGTTCCGGCAGGCGAAGATCGGGCTTTCGCACGTTCGGTCGGTGAAGGGCTATTCGACGCCCACCAAAACCCGCTTCTCGGCGGGCTCCGCCCATTCTGCACGGCAACAGGTTCTCCGCCTGGACCGTGGCTATCCGTTTGCCCACACACCGGACAGCATCAGAGCGACCGCCAGCGAACTGGCCGCCCTGATGCTTGATTGCAAGGGCGTGGTGATTTCCGACTATGGCTTTGGCTTCGTGAGTCCGGAAGTGGTTGCGCACGCTGCCAGGACGAGGACAGCCGGCCCCGTCACACTCGATTCCCGGTTCGACTTGCTTCAGTACCGAGGCCTCACGGCTTGCACGCCCAACGAACCTGAGGTTGAGCAGGCCCTGGGTATCAAGATCGGCAACGACACGCGCCAGCTCGAGAAGGCTGGCGGGCAACTATTAAGACAGCTGCAGGTCGAGGCCGTGCTGATTACGCGCGGGCGCGACGGGATGGTGTTGTTCGTCCGCAACCAGAAGCCAGTCCACATCCCGATCGTTGGCAGCGCCGAGATTGCGGACGTCACTGGCGCAGGCGACACAGTGATTGCGGTGTTTACGCTGGCCTTGGCCGTTGGAGCCAGCTTCGAGGAAGCAGCCAGGCTCTCGAATGTCGCGGGCGGCATCGTGGTGATGAAAAGAGGTACGGCCACCGTTTCGGCAGAGGAACTGGGGCAGGCAGTGGCCCACAGTTGAGTCTTCTCAACCTGGGCTCGGTCCGCGACGGGATTCACACCTAGCATGTCTGGCAGGGCGCTTCAGCAAACAGGATATGACTGCTTCCGCTCCATGCAAGCTGGCCACACTCGATCTGTTGAAGCCTGTCGTGGTGGCTCTGAAGGCTTCCGGCAAGATCGTCGTGCTGGCCAATGGCTGTTTCGACTTGCTGCACGTTGGGCATATCCGCTATCTGCAGGGGGCCCGTGAACTGGGCGATGCTCTGGTCGTCGGGTTAAATAGCGACGAGTCGGTGCGCCGGTTGAAGGGTCCTCAGCGGCCTTTGATGCCAGAAGGCGAACGGGCCGAAATCCTCTCGGCTCTCGAATGCGTCGATCACATCGTCATCTTTCAGGAACCCACCGTGGAAGCCCTCCTGTTGGCTTTGAAACCGGACGTTCACTGCAAGGGCACGGACTATACTGAAGAATCCGTTCCTGAGCGGGAAATCGTTCGGTCGTACGGGGGCCGGGTCGCCATCGCCGGCGATCCAAAGGACCACTCGACACGCGACTTGATTCAAGCGATTCTAAGCCAACACCGCCGGTAGCAGCCCAACGGCGTAGGCGTATTCAGAGCTTGGGCCCCCACGGGTCCCGATAAGCTTCGGGTTCTGCGCTCACAGCCGCGCTAGATCGGGGAAGCTGAACACTTCCCGAGTTAGTCCGAGGCAAAGAGCGTCATGGCTGCCCCAACTGTATGCAGATAGCGCGCCGAATTTTGATCGTCAAACTCGGATCGATCGGCGATGTCGTGCACACGCTGCCTGCCTTAGCCGACTTGAAAGCATCTTTCCCTGAGGCTGAGATCGACTGGCTGGTTGAAGCGAAAGCGCGGGTGATTTTGGACGGCAACCCTTGGTTGCATGAGGTCGTCCAGATCGACACACAGAGGTGGCGGCGCTCCTGGTCATTGGCTACGCTGAGCGAGATGCGACAGCTCGCTGCCAGGCTGAGAGCGCGTCGCTACGACGTAGCGATCGATTTCCAGGGGCTGTGGAAATCGGCTGTGCTTGGACGTCTGGCTCAGCCACGCCGGCTCGTTGGGTTCGATCGGATGGCTCTGAAGGAACCTGGTTGCCGAATGTTCTATGACGATCCGGTCAAGCCGGCTTCGACGGCGCACCACGTTATCGACATTTATAAGGAACTGGTACGCCATCTCGGCGCTGCACTTGGACCTCACCGTTTCGATCTGTCGATACGGGCCGAAGACGAACAGTATGTTTCGGAGCAACTCTCTTCTCGTCATATCTCAGACTTCCTGGTCTTGCATCCCGGGGGCGGATGGGACACGAAGAACTGGCTGCCAGAACGCTATGCGTTGCTGTATGACCAACTCCACCGCGAGACTGGCTTGACTGGCGTTCTAACTTGGGGCCCGGGCGAAGAAACCCTGGTGGACAGCGTCCTGAGAGCCGCCGCCGGCCCGAAACCCGAGAAGATTCCAAGTTCGTTGCCCCAGCTCATTGCTCTGCTGAAGCGTGCCCGGCTTTTTGTCGGGGGTGATACCGGCCCGCTGCATCTGGCCGCCGCTTGTGGAACACCCATCGTCGGAGTATTCGGCCCGACCGATCCTTTCCGGAACGGACCGTTTTCGCCGGACGACATCGTGGTCTCGCACCAGGTACCGTGCGGGCCGTGCTACAAACGGATTTGCCCCATCCGCACCAAGGAGTGCCTCGATTTGGTACAGGTGCGAGAAGTTGTCGACGCGGCGTTACACCGGCTCGCCGTCGAACGCGAGAGGCGTTCCGCCCGCACCGAGCCGAGGTCAGTACAATCGCCTTGAATTTGCCCGATTTGACGATATCTAATACAGCCCGATGATGAGATCGATCCAGGAGGCAAAACCGATGCGTTCCCGCTTTGGCATTCTATGGATCTCTGCGCTGCTGCTGGTTCACGTGGTTGTTCCGGCCCGTTCTGACGCTCAGGCAGGCCCGGCCGCACCGGCAGAAACAGCTTGTCCAATGGTAGCCGCGATCTGAATGGCGCGAGTGTACTCGAGCTTTAGAGCTAGGAGGGCGCGCAGCACTCGTCCGCCGTCCGTCGGAAACGCTGGCAACAGATTGAACAGGACTAGAGACACGTTGGCCGCAAGGAGGCGTCCAGTCAGCGAGCCTGAGCTCAGGCTCAGCTCCGACAAAGCACCCGACGTGGAGATTCCCATCCAGAGGAACAGACCGATGGCAATCACCAAATTCACTGCAGGCCCGGCCAAGGCAACCCACAGCTCCTGCCGGGGGCTTTCTGGGATTCGCTCGAGCCGGGCAACGCCGCCAATGGGCAGCAACGTGATGTCTCGTGTTTGAATGCCGAACTGCCGCGCGGCCAGAGCGTGACCTAGCTCGTGCAGAACGACGCATCCAAAGAGCAGCAGCATGAAGCCGGCCGCTGCCAGAGCAGGACCGAGACCCGCGCCGCCGAACCAGCTACCCAGCACTACCCAGCCGATGAGCACGAGAAACGTTGCGTGAACGAAGACATCGACGCCGGCCAGACGGCCAATCCTCCATGCCCACCTCATTGAATTGTTACCCGTGCGCTGAACTATTTCGTTTGAACTCATCTTCTTTCTCCTTGCCTGTAGACCGCAGCGATTTTTTCCTTACTAAGTGAGTCGTTTGTTGCTCTTCTCTGATTACCAGGTTTGTGGCTCGCGCCTCCCTGTATCGTTTTTGCCAGCCCTCGGATCTTACGGCTGCACCGCCGCGACCTGCACCGCCGCGCGCCCTGGAGCCGGCCGAGCGCCAGGCCATCCTCGATCAACTCAATTCCCAACGGTTCGTCGATCAAGCTCCGGCTCAGGTGTATGCCGCCTTGCTCGATGAAGGGCAGTATCTCTGCTCCCTGCGGACCATGTATCGCATCCTGGGCCAACACGCTCAAGTCCGACAACGGCGCAATCAGCTCCGTCACCCGGCTT
>VFZK01000080.1 GCA_016871215.1 Acidimicrobiia bacterium
CCGCAAAGTAAACTCGAAACTGCCTATTACAAAGCTGATGCTTCCATCCGCAACATCATTGAACTTCTGGAGGCCGCCTGAACTTTGTTGAACTGTTTTTGTTGATGATTAAAGAGGTAAGAATCTACTATTCGCCCGGCGACCTGCATTTGTCGGGCAACGGCTCGATAGGCTATGGCGTTCTGATTGTCGACGGCGACGTCGAATTTCACGGTGGCATCTACTTTGAAGGCATCATCATCGCCAAAGGAACTTTCAACTTCACGGGAGGCGGCGCCGATTCGATCAATATTCGCGGCGCCATCATCGCAGGGGACAGCATCAATGATACAACGACCGACGTGGGTGGCAGCATCGATGTCCAGTACAACTCCTGCTCCATTGCCAATGTCTTCACCCAAATGCCCATGACCAAGCTTACCTTCAAAGATCGGGCGCTGTATTAGGCTGCCGTGAATTTCGACGATCGCGCAGGAGCCAATTCGCAACCGGGGTCTTTGCCCTGTCAGGATCGGGAAGACTTGTTTGAGTCACCGCAATGAAGATTTCAAGAGGAGTGTGAATAATGAAGATGTCAGCGACCTCTGCCATGCTGCTGGCTCTCACGCTGGCCGCCGATGTTGGATTCTCAGAAGACCAGCCAAAGCCGCCCAATGCAAAACGCGTTTTTACTAATGACGACCTGAACAAGTATGGCGAGACGTACGGCCGTGAGGCAGTTCAGGTGCAACCCACGACTCCTGCGACGTCCGCGGCTTCCAAGACGGCCCTCGACGCTCCCAAGGAATCTGGCAAACCTGGCGTCCAAGCCAAATCAACCGCAGATCAGGAGCGTGCCCGCTGGGCAGGCAGGTTGAAGGACGCCGACAAGGCGGTCCAGAAAGCGAAAATGGACCAAGCAAAGTATGCGTCTGCGTTGGAAAAGTTCGAACAAAAGCGTCGCGAGGCCCAAACCGACTTCCAGAAGACGCTGACCCAAAACCAAGCAGCAGACTCGCAGAAGAACCTTCTCCGAGCCACAGAACAGGTCAAGCAAGCTGAGGAAACCAAGGCGAAGCTATTATCTGAAGCTGCGCAAAAGGGTTTTAAGCCTGAAGATCTACAGGGCGCTCCCGAATCAGCTCAAGCTCAACAGTAGGCGAGCCCCAACATTTTCACCGCAACCCACGCTTGGGGAGCAGGAAGTTTCTTACCGAGTTTCGACCTGTTTCAGTGAGTCGCGGGATTCACTTCCAGGTTTGCGCTGCCTTGCTCCAACGATAAATCTTCAAGCGGCTTGCCATGTTAAAGGTCAGCGCGAAGGCATCCCCAGTGCTGTTCTGCAGGTAGATGGTTCCCAACCCGCCATTGATTTTTCCTGTCGGATTGAACGCTAACCGATCCCCGCTGAAGCTGATTGGATCTGAAACACTGCCGCTGGGGTTCGCTGGCGGCCCTTTTAAGTTTGCACCGCTGAACAGCACGCGGCGCGGGAGCGAATAGCTGCCGAAAGTTCGTTCCGCGGAGTCTTTCGCCCCATTGCCGTTCTTGTCTTCGAACACTTCGTAGGACGACGCACTCGCGTTGAACTGAGCAACCGCATTGCATCTTCGCGAGATTGCCGAATAACGCGCGACCTCAAGGTTGGAAGACAAAGTCTGGATCGCCGAGTCCAGAGCATAGAACTCCAGGAATCTCCGAATTCTGGGCAAAACCAGCGCACTGAGAATGAGAATAACACTCATGGCGGCGAGTATCTCGATCAGCCCCACCCCCGACGAGTCCTTCGTTACTCTGCAAATCATGGCAATTCTCAAGTGATTTAATTTGACAATTCTATCGATTCTCCTAAGATTACGCAAAGCTCTTTCGTTGATCTCTCTTCGGACTCCCTGGTCGTCTATCTGGCTTTCGTAGCTCGGCATTTCCGATGCGAAGGAATTCTGCTCCCGTGATCCCTACGCAAGATCGTTTGGGAAACCCCTTGCAGTTGAGCCGTGGGTCCCGACTTGATGGCGGATTTACGCTGGTCGAAATGCTGATTGCCTCGCTGGTCTTCACCACCGCAATTGCGTCACTCATGTCGTTGGTCCTTTTTGCGTTTGCAGCGCGCCACACTTCGCGCATCGAATCGACCGCGCTGAAACTAACGCAGCAGAAGCTGGAAGAGCTGAAGGCCTACTCACCCGATCACCCAGTCCTGTCAAGCCTAGGCAATTCTCTGGATGGCGAGGGCAGAATTGATTTCAGTGTCCCGGCCAACCCTCAAGCGACTGTCACGTCCCAAATCGTGCTCAACGTGGCTCGCAGTACGCATCTCGGTTTCGAGACGCGTTGGAACGTCACCAGCGCCGGAATGCGCAAGATCATTACCGTCGCAACACGCAAGATCGGGAGCGCTGCTACTGGCGCGCGACCGGTCAACCTCAGGGTCGTCCTCGCTC
Source organism: Acidimicrobiia bacterium (assembly GCA_016871215.1). Classification (GTDB taxonomy): domain Bacteria; phylum Acidobacteriota; class Terriglobia; order Versatilivoradales; family Versatilivoraceae; genus VFZK01. Next base: position 2,424 of record VFZK01000080.1, read on the forward strand.
CCTAGTCCTTGCACGCGCCGGGGGGGAGAATCCATGAGACTGGCAAGACACATCCCGAAATCGGCTGGATTCACTCTGGTCGAGCTTCTGATAGTGCTGGCAATTTTCGGCCTGGTCATGGGCATGATCTTCTCGACGTTGGCCGAGAGCCAGAACATCTCCGCGATCGCCCGCGAGGAAGGCGAGATGAACCAAAACCTTCAGGACGTGTTGAGCTTGATGACTGGCGAGATGCGATATGCCGGTTTCCCACCGGCCAGCTATTACGATCAGAGTTACCTGCAGAATCCGAGTTCCCCGCAGAATCTCGTAGCTCAGGGGCTGGTGCAAGCCAGTGCGGGCAGTCTGAAATTTCAGGCGGACATTAACGGCGACAAGACCGTGGATTACGTCCACTACTACGTTAGCGGCAGTAGTCCGCCCTATTCGCTCCATCGTTTCGCTGGCGGCATGAATCCAGACGGCTCTCTTCCGGGAGGTTCTGCGCAGAAGCTCTCGGAACAGGTCGAAACGTTCCAGTTTCGTTACTGCGACCGGGATGGCAATGAAACGGCCAGCCTTCCCAACATCTCGACCATCGAGATCAGCATCACTTTGCGCACCAAGCTGGTCGATCCTCTGACGAAGATCTTCCGAACTGCCAGCGAATCCACCCGGGTGCATCCCGAGAACCTGTGAGGCAGGAGGTCGATTCCAATGATGCCCAAGCGTCTCCGATCGTCTCAAAAAGGCATCGCCCTCGCGGCGTCGTTGCTCGCTCTATTGGTGCTGACGACGATCGGCCTCGCGATGGCGTTCGTAAGTTCCAGCGAAGTCCTGGTGAATCAGAACAACCGAATGCGCTTTGAGAACCTGTACCTCGCAGAGTCGGCAACCGAAGAAGCGAGGGATCGCGTGCGGGCTTTGATTGCTTCGAATCAACTTTCTCTGTCGGATGTTAGTAAGGTGGTCTACATCGTTGGGGACTCGTCGATCAATCCAACCACAGGAAATGCCGATTCGAACCCTTACTTTGATCCGGAGTATTCCCCAGGGTTGTCGCACTCAATCATCGCATCCGACCTGGGAACGGCTGGACCCGGCTGGGTCAAGATATGGCAGAAAAACGAATCACGCGCAGGGTATTCGCTGACGAATGCCACTGCGACGACGACCGACGCTGTGCTGTACGGTTACGACCGCGTACAGCCGAATGCGCGGCTGACTCAGTATGTCAACAACACGTTTAACGCAGCGAATCACACCGGCTCGCCCGTCTATTTGGTGACTGCCTTGGCTGGAGACGCCAGCGGCAACCGGCAGCGGTTGACCGCCGATATTGCGGGCCTCACCTGCCCGCCCCTGAATGCGACCGTGTTTTCGAAGGATCCAATTCACGTCCTTGGATCAGGAGTAATCGTCTCGGGCGACGACCAGAGTGTTGGGAACCCGGTGGATCTCATCGGACTGGAATCGCAAGATACCATCACAGGAAACCTGACATCCGTTAGCGGTACGCCGTTGGCAGAACGGGCGCACTCCAGCTACTCGTACAACATGGGTAGCCTGATCAAAGCCTTGAAGCCTCCATTCACCAAAGCGATCGAACAGATCGTCCCCGGCATCACGATTTTGTCAGACGGAACCTACGTGGGAAGCGGACTCAGCCTCGGGCAGATTCCAGGAAATGGCGATGTTTCCCAGCCCACGTATGTGAACGGCCCGCTGAACCTCTCAGACTCAAGCGGGCAAGGCATTCTGGTCGTCAATGGCGATCTCTGGGTGACGGGAAGCTTCAACTACTTTGGTCTGATCGTCGTCAAAGGGAGGATTCATCTGGATGGAGGGGGTCTCGGTGGCATCAACGTCTTTGGCGCCATCATTTCGACCTCGGACGCGGGTAATGCTCAATCGGTTCTGGAGGGTACGGTACAAATTCGAAACGATTCTGCCTCCATCCAAGCTCAGTTCAACCGCCTGCAATACGCGCGGCTGGCAGTTCGCGAGATGTGAAGTGTTTTGGTGGACGCCTGTCGTGCGCGCGGAACCAGCGTCGTTGGGCTGTGCGTTGGAAGGAGACCCTCAGCAAACGCGCTCCCGATTACAAATAGACGTTCACGCAAGTTCCTTCTCCAGGGCTCGACTCGACTTCAACCCTGCCGTCGTGCATCAGCACGATCTTCTGCACAATCGCCAAACCTAAGCCCGACCCGCTACTCTTGCTGGTAAAGAACGGGACAAAGATGCGCGGCAGGTTTTCGGGAGGAATGCCGCTGCCGTTGTCGCTGACCTTCACCAAAGTCTTGTGTGACCGGTCGCCGACCAGGTCGAGCAGCGTGCACGAGACTTGACCGCCCTTGGCATCGGCTTCGATCGCCTCGGAAGCATTCAGCAGAAGATTATTGAAGGCGCTCCTCAGCAAAGACTCGTCGCCCGCGTAGCTGCGAGCGGTGCCCTCCAACGAATACTCGATATGTTGGAATCTTGTGTCGCGACGAATTTCGTCAAGGCTGTCGCGCAGCAGCTGGCCGAGGTTCAAAGGCTGGCGATTCAGCTGCTGAGGCTTGGCGAAGTTTAGGAACTTGTTAATGGTGCTTGTGAGCTGTGAAGTCTCCCGGCGAATCATGTTCAGGCTGTTCTCGACTGCCGGCGGCAGCGCATCGGTTGCAGCCAGCTGGACATACCCGCTGATCGTGGCGAGCGAGTTCTTGAACTCGTGCGCAATTCCGGCCGACATCTCCCCCAGGAAAGCAAGCCCTTCTTGCCTTTGCAAGGCCGCCAGTTCCGTCAGGTCACTGATAAGGCAAATCGCCCCAGAAATCTCGTCTTTTGCAGATTTGATCGGCGAAAGGCTAATTCCCAGCGTTTTCTGTTGCTGACCGCCCACCAGCGCCTCGATCTCGATCCGGTGAAAGCGTTGGCCGCGCTGCAGACAGCTCTCGACCATGGGAGCGAAAGTCCCTGCCGCTGGCAGCACTTCGGTGAATCGCGCCGTCGAGTAATTGCCGCTGCAAAATGTCCTTCGCGGCGGGATTCGAGCTGCTGACGAGGCCGTTCCGATCGATCGCGATCAAGCCCGTTGGCATGTTGCGGGTGATATTCTCGTTGATGCTCTGACTGAAGTCGGCACGCTCCTTTTCCGCTTGACGCAGTCGCTCCAGTTCCCGCTCCTGTACCTTTTGACGCTGGATAACGCCCTGAAACGTCGCCAACATGAAACTCTGGTCGTTCGAGGAGCTCGCCGGCCGTTCCGGCATGCTGATGTCGTTTCGCAGGCGCGAGCTTCTCCGCAGCATTCTCGCCAGCGCAGTCACCACAAGCACTGCCAGAAAGACTCCGACGCCAACGACGATCCAGTTGGCGGTTTGCAGAAGACGGTCGTTCACTATGGGGATCTCGTTGCTATCGAACGAATGGAGCTGAGGGCTGGAAGGCAGTGGTCCCCGAAGACGCTCAAGCCTTTTCAGACAGCTGCAGGTTCTATAGTCCTTGGAACAAGTTTGTGTACTGGCCGATCATTTGCGCGCCGCGCAAAGCAGCAACGATTGCGGCGATGCCCAGAAAAGAGCCGAAGGGAAGCTCGTACTGGCTGTCTTTCCCTGCGAGCTTGATGTAGGCAAGCCCTATAACGGCACCTATGAACGAGCCCAGCATGATCGTCAGCAATGCCAGCCTGACGCCAAGGAACGCGCCGACCATACCCATCAGCTTGACGTCGCCGAATCCAAGCCCTTCGACGTGGCGGATGCGGTAGTACATCTCCGCCACTGCCCAAAGAAATCCGCCGCAGACCAGCGCGCCGATCAGCGAATCGAGACACGACAGAACCGTGGAATCGGTAATCGGAAACCCCATCACGCTGGACAGGAATCTGGCCGTTCCGTCTTCGACTGGCGCCACAAAACTGAAAGCAAGCCCGGCGACGATGCCGGGCTTGGTGATGACGTCAGGAAGAATCCGGTGATTGAGGTCAATGAAGATCAAAACGATCATGGCGGAAAAGAAAGTGACAAGCACCACCACCTTCCATTGCAGCCCGACAACCGCATAAGCGGTCCAGAAACTCAGGGCAGTCAGCGCTTCTACAACCGGATACTGCCAGGAAATCGGCTCCCTGCAAAACCGGCACCTGCCGTTCAACATCAGGTAGCTGAGCACCGGGATGTTGTCGTAGGGTCGAATGGCACGATCACAGTTTGGGCAACGCGAGTTTGGCAACACGACCGATTTGCCAGCGGGGATCCGGGCAATACAGACGTTCAGAAAACTCCCGATGATCGCTCCAAGCAAGACGAAGAAGAGATCGGGTAACCAGATGGCGAGTTCGGTTGGCACAGTTTCTCGTGTCGATGAAGATCCGGGATGGGGCTATCTCGTCTATCGCGTCCGCGAGGCAAACCAGCCGCAACTCGTCGCCGTCCGCGCTAGCACTCCGGGCAGCCCGGACGGCCAACCCCAGCCACTGGCGCTCCGAGCGCCGTGGTCTTCGAGCTCTGAATCGAAATCAGTGTCCCAAAGCATTAGCATAAACTCGACGAGTTGCCTCCACCATGCGCTCGACCGAAAACCTTTGTACGACAAACAACGCCGCGGCCTCTGCAAGATCGCGCCCTTGCTGCGGTGACCGCAAGACGCCCAACACGCAACCGGCGATGGCATCTGCATCGCCTGGTTTGAAGAGATAGCCGGTCGCTCCGTCTTGAACGATCTCAGGAATGCCGCCCGTCCGACTCGCGCAAACCGGCACTTTGCAACCCATGGCAATCAGGAGACTCGACCCCAACCCCTCCTGCAAGGATGGAAAAACGAAAATGTCGAGCCCCGACAGCACCAGTCTGAGGTCGGGAACGTATCCTGAAAAGAGCACGTTCTCTTGCACACCAAGCTCTTGGGCCAGCGTTCGGTACGAGCCGGCCAATTCGCCCTCTCCGATCAGCGCAAGCACCGCGCTGGGAATCTGGCGTTGGATGCGCGCGAAAGCGCGAATGAGGAACTCATGCCCCTTCTCCGGCACGAACTGTCCCGCCGACCCGATCAGGCACGCTGTATGTGGGATACCAAGCTTCTGGCGGGCGGCTTGTCTGCTGGCGGCCGTTGTGGGTTCGATCCCGTCGTACACTACATCGACCCGGCGCCGGTCGATCCCTGCCGCCACCAAAAGCTCACACACACACTGCGATACAGCCACAATCCGGCGCGCCGCCAGCCGGTACTTGATCGCGCTGAGCAGGTTCCTCCGCACCGGAAAAGCGACCCGCCTGGCCGCGATAATGGGACTTCGCGCTCCTGTCGCCCACGCCAGTGCGGCAAGTCCGAGCGTGCGGGCATCATGCGCATGCACGATATCGGGCTGAAGCCGCGCGATCGCCATTCGCAATTGGCAAGCCGACAACAGGTCCACTTCAGACCGAAAAGGCAGCGTCGCAAACGGCAAGCCTGCCTCGGCTAACCGGCGCTCCAGCGCACCTCCGCGCCGCACCATCAGATGTTGATTCACCCCGGCCCGGGCCAACCCGGCAGCCAGATGAAGAACTTGCTGCTGGCCGCCCCGGAAATCCAGCCCTGAGTCCAAGTGCAACACTCTCATGGCATCGCTCAGGCTCTCACTGGGGCTGTGCGGATGCGGCCGGACGCTGCCTCAACTGGCTGCGTTGCTCGAACTCCCACACCTTGGCGTGCTTGACAAGATTGTAATAGCTGGCGAAACAGGCGATCAGAAGTCCTTGCACTCCGTCCCGGAACCCCTGCTTCAACCAGTAGGTCTTCACGAAGGCGAGAATCGCAGAGCTCGCCAGTCCGCTGCCTGCACTGCGTTTCGCTCCGCTGTGCCACAGGTCTTGGGCCGCCAGGGTCGTATAGCGATCGAGAGACTGAAGGTGCTCAGAGATTGTCTCGCAGCTGAAATGCAGCAAATCGCCAGACAATCGTCCGATCGGGCCGTCCACGCGCAAGGATTCATGCACGAATCGCCCCTCCCACCGTGCTTTCGTCTTGAGGAAAAGGCGTACCTTACGATCGGGGTACCAGCCGGAGTGTTCGATCCACCTGCCCAGGTAGAAAGCCTTCCGGGGAAACTCGAAGGCAACCACGCCGCTGAGGTGCTGCTTCGCTTGCAGGATGTCGTTCCGGAGCGCGGGGCTAAGGCATTCGTCGGCGTCGAGACTGAGAATCCAGTCATATTGAGCGAATGAGGCCCCATAGTTCTTTTGGTCCGAGTAGCCGGCCCATTCGCGGCTCATCGTCCTCGCTCCTAACTCACCCGCGATCTTCACCGTTTCGTCCTGGCTACCTGAGTCCACGACAATCGTCTCATCAGCAACTCCCTGAAGCGACTCCAGACACCGTCGAATGTGGCGTTCCTCATTCAACGTGATGACTACGGCAGAAATTCTCATGCTCTGGGCAAAAAGTGAAAAGGGCCATTTCAGCGGTCTGAAACGGCCCAACGCTAACACAAGGTCACTATTGTGAAAAGTGCGGTTCGCCACCGAGCGAGCGCAAACAGACTCGCCGAATCGTGGCGAGGTGGTCGGAATCCCTAACGAGCGGCCCCAGCGCGAGTCGCAGCGGGCCTCTCAAGGCTTCGTCTCTCCGCTAGCCGGCAGAAGCAGACGAAAATTCACGCACAGCGGATGCGCTCGACCGAAGCGGTCAGCGTCACCGGCAATGGAAAGGTCAGGCACCGGTTCCTCGCTACCGAGTTGCCCCATTTGGTCGCGGTGGCTCCACAGGGCGGGCGGACTGTCCCTGGAAGTTGCCTCCCAAGGCATTCTCGATCCGAATATTGTGAACCTCGAGCGTCTTCCCTACAGCGCGGTCAAGATCATTCTTTGCTTTAGTGAAATCCACCAACGCGCGCACCTCGTTCGATTGCGCAACGGCCAGATTGCGCTGCTCCTCCAATACGAATCGAATCGTCGAGGTGCCGAGCTGAAACTTCTTCTGTTCTGCCTCCAGATTTCGTTCGGCCAATTCGCGAGACTTCTGCGCGGCCTCGATGCGAGCCCGATTCATTTCGAGCTCGGTGTGTGCGTTGCGAACCTCCAGCGCGATCTGCTGCTCGAGGGCAGCCAGCCGCTTTTCAGCCTGGTACTTGGAAAAGTTGGCGCGCGCGAAATCGGCCTTGGCGGCCCGATTGGTGATGGGTATGTCGACAGTGACGGAAGCGCTGTAGTTGGCGAAGTCATGACCGAAGAGAGTGGAAAGATTGTCGTTCCAGCCTGAACTTGGGCCCAACAAAAACGTACCGTCCGGACGAAAAATGCGGTTCTGGCCCGCCAAGGCACTGGTCCCATAACTCAGGTCCAAGTTGACACTCGGCAGCAACTGGTTCCGGAAATAGCGAACGTTGATCTCCTGGTTCTCGATGTCCTTCTTCAGTTGCTTGATCTCGGGTCGCGCTTCAATGGCATAGCTGACCGCTTGCGCAAGGTCGAAATCCTTGAAATTGGCCGGCGAAAGCGTTTTGTCGATAGGGTCGATCACGGCCGTGATCTTGGACAAGTCGCTAAACGAGCTGACGCACTTCTTGATCTGGTCGTCGAACTGTTCGAGCAGGAACTTCGCACGAATCAGCTCTTCTTTGCGGTTGGCGATCTCCGACTCGGACTTAACGACTTCGATCGGAGCAAGCGTCCCGATTTCTACCTGGCGCTTGTTGTCTTCGTTGGTCTTGGCGGCGAGATCGAGGGAGCGCTGTTTTACCTTGATGTCTTCGCGGGCGAAAACCATGTTCCAGTAAAGCGTCTGTACCTGGTTCACCAGTGCGATCAGGCGCTGCGCAAAGATGTGATCGCTAATTTCCTTGTTGTTCCGCGCAATCAGGATGGGCCTCCGGTTTGGCAGGTATCCAAAGTTCCTTAACAGAGGCTGTGAGATTGAGGCAGTGAGAGATGAACTCAAAAAGGGGTTCAGGAGGTTGCGGAGGTTGTTGCTCGACTGGCGAAAGTTATTGTAAGTAATCGCATATCGTGTGCCTGTCTGGAACAGCTGGCTGAACGAAACATTCGCCGAATGATTCAGGTTGCTTAGAGCCGCCACGCCGCTGACAACGATGTTCGATTGCGGAATCGTGTTCCGTCCGGCCGAGAGCGTGAAGGAGAGCTTCGGATCGAACAGCGCGTAGCCGCGTTCGATGTCGTACTCAGACAACCGCGGATCGTAACGGTCTGCCACCACATCCAGGTTGTTCTCCAAAACCAGGCGAATCGCATCGGCCTCGCTAAGTCCCAGCTTCCCATCCTTCATCAGGCTGTTCAGGAAGTCTGAAGCCGCCTTTTCCTGGTCGATCGTCTTTGGACGCTTTACGTTGTCTTTGAACCAACCTGGCAGCGGAAACGCTGACTGCCCGAACCCCTTTGGGCACTGCCCGCCAACCACACCACACACGAGTGCCAATGTCATCCATCGGCGCAGCCACTTCATGCTGGCACATCCACGCTGAGTCATATGCAACTCCCTAGTCGATGCTGAATGAGGACCGGAAAAGCCCAAACAAGAGAATGCTACGATCGTTGCCTGAACAAGGTTTCAAGAATTCCAGCACATGGCTTCAAACATTCGAGGTCAAGGGTGGTCTATCGATGGACTCCACTGGGAGCCGTCTGAAAGGCCCTCAAACAAACTCGAGATAAGCGTGTACTGTGCCAGAGGCTTTCCGAGGGTGTCAAATTGATTTCCGCGTTTCCACGGTGATAATATCCGACTCGCTCCGAGCAAAACCGGCAGCGAACTCGAATCGGACTCGAGCGTCTTTACCCGGAAACCACCATGGACTCCATCGAACTGGCTCGAATCTTCAAGGAAACCGGGGCATTGCTTACTGGGCATTTTCTGTTGACCTCCGGACTGCACAGTGAACAGTATCTTCAGTGTGCCCGCGTGCTTCAGTGGCCTCATTATGCCGAAGCTTGCGGCAGAGCCTTGGCAGTGCATTTCGCTGCGGAAAAACCCAGCGTGGTCGTTTCTCCCGCCATCGGCGGCATCGTGATCGGCCAGGAAGTCGGGCGGGCCTTAGGATGTCGTGCGATCTTCGCTGAGCGCGAAAACGGCGCGCTTCGACTTCGGCGGGGGTTTTCGATCGAAGCTGAGGAACGTGCAGTCGTTGTCGAAGATGTGATCACGACCGGGGGATCCACGTTGGAAACCATGGAGGTTGTCAAGTCGCATGGTGGCAGGGTGCTGGGAGCCCTTTCGGTCATCGATCGCAGCGGCGGCAAAGCTGCTCTGGGCAGCCGCTACCACAGTTTGTGGACTTTGAGCGTGGCCACCTTCAAGGCTGGCGATTGCCCGCTTTGCAACACAGGATCATTGCCGGTTAAGCCAGGCAGCCGGAGCTTTGCCGGACCGTAAAGGCGTGTGGAGACATAGCGATGTCCCGCAATCTCCGGCTGGAAGTCGCCTACGATGGCACCAGCTTTCACGGCTGGCAGATCCAGCCGAACCTGGACACCATTCAAGGTCAACTCACGCGGGCAATCGAACGGATCGTCAAAGCGCCAGTTCAGCTGCACGGTTCTGGACGCACCGACGCCGGGGCACACGCGCTGGCCCAAGTCTGCAACTTCAAGTGCGAGAGCCAAATTCCCCTAGCTAATTTCAAAAAAGCGATCAACTCGCTTCTTCCTCCGGCGATCCGCGTCAACAGCATCGAGGAGGCTTCGGAGAGCTTCCATGCGCGCTTCGACGCCCGGTCGAAACACTACCGATATCGCATCCTGGCTGCGCGCGACTGCTCGCCGTTCGACTACCGCTTTGTGCACCATGTTCCCCGCCCGCTGGACTTCAGGCAGTTGAGCGCAGCCGCCGCTTGCCTTGTGGGCGAGCACGATTTCTCCAGCTTCTGCGACGCCGAATCGGAGGTCGAGTTCAAGGTACGGCAGGTCACCACCTCACTGTTTGTGTTTGACACCTCTCAGCGTCTCATGGAATATAACATCTGTGCTAACGGCTTTTTGCATCATATGGTTAGGAACATCGTCGGAACTCTTCTAGAGGTTGGAAGGGGAAGAATCTCCGGCGAGAGCCTCCCCAAGATTTTGCACTCCAAGAACCGATCCAATGCCGGGCCGACTGCGCCCGCCAAGGGCCTGTTTCTGGTTTCGGTCCGCTACTGACCGCGCTGCCTTCCACTCATGTCTCTCCTCAGCCGGGAAATCAGAGCCAACTTCGAAGGCCATCTCAAACCGGGATCCGGGGAAGAGGAACTCCTTGGCCAAATCGACTGCCAGCGGATTCCGCGGCACGTCGCCATCATCATGGACGGCAACGGCCGCTGGGCGCAAAAACGGCGTCTTCCCCGCGTCGCCGGACACCGCGCTGGCATTTACTCGGTCCGAGAAACCGTCGAAACGGCAGCTCGACTGAGGATGCAAGTGTTGACGCTTTACGCTTTCTCGGTTGAAAACTGGAAGCGGCCTGCCAGCGAAGTGGCAACGCTGATGCGCCTTCTTAAGGAGTTCTTGAGGAAGGAGCTGGCAACTCTGCTGAAGAACAACATCCGCTTCGAAACTCTGGGGCGAATCCAGGAACTCGACCCGAGCATTCAGAAGGAGCTGGCAATTGCCAAGGCCAAAACCGCCACAAACACGGGCCTTCTGTTCAATGTGGCTTTGAACTACGGCGGGCGGGCTGAGCTCGTCGATGCCGTCAAGCAGCTCATCGCCTGTAAGACCAGCACAGATGGCTCCGATTTTTCGATCAACGAAGAGGCGCTGGCATCGTGCCTTTACACCGCCGGGCTGCCGGACCCTGATCTGATGGTGAGAACAAGTGGTGAGCTGCGCGTGAGCAATTTCCTCCTTTGGCAGATCGCCTACGCTGAAATCTGGGTGACAGATACGCTCTGGCCTGACTTCCGCATGAAAGACTTCTTCGAAGCAATTATTGCCTACCAGAAGAGGGATCGCCGTTATGGAGGCCTTTCCAGTCAATGAAGCGCGTCCTCACGGCAGTGGTTCTGGTCCCCGTTCTCATCGCAATCATCGGCTATGCGCCTCGGCCCTGGTTCCTTCTTCTCGTGACGGTCGCAACCGTTTTGGCCTTGGAAGAATTTTTCTCGCTGGCGGCTCACTCAGGCATCGAGGTGTTTCACCTCGTTGGCCATGGCAGTTCCTTGCTTCTGCTGGCGGCGTTTTACGGCTCGGCGACAAGACCGTGGCTGGCATTAATCGTGTTGGCCGGCTCGTGCGTGCTGTTCTTTGTCTTGGGATTGCGCCGGGGTGGACGCTTTGTCACCATGCTGTCTGGCGTTGCGGCAACGATGCTTGGGCTGCTCTACGTCTCTGTGGCGCTCGGCTTGTTGCTCGTCATACAGCAAGGGCCAACGCCGTTTGGCCCAGGCAAGCAATGGGTTTTTTTTCTCCTGCTGGCGGTGTGGTTCGGAGATACTGGGGCCTACTATGTTGGCCGCAGCCTTGGCAAGCGGCCTCTGGCTCCTCAAATCAGCCCAAAGAAAACTTGGGAAGGAGCTTCTGGAGGACTGCTTGGAAGCGTCCTGGCGGCGGTGGTTAGCAAGCATTTTCTTCTACCCCAAGTGCCTTGGGGCCAGCTCATCTGGCTGAGCCTCCTGCTGGGGGTTGTGAGCCAGCTGGGGGATCTGTCTGAGTCGGCCTTGAAACGAGGAGCTGGCGTCAAAGACTCTTCCAGACTGCTTCCCGGCCACGGCGGTATGTTGGACAGAATCGATGGTGTGCTCTTTGCCAGCCCGGTTCTGTTTGCTTACCTTCACCTCGCGCTCGGCAGAGACTAGCTCGCAATGAAAACACTGAGCATTCTCGGATCGACGGGTTCGATCGGACGAAGCTGCCTCGACGTCGTCGAGGACTTCCCGCAAGAATTCCGCGTGGTGGCCTTGGCGGCAGGAAGCAATACCCGGCTGTTGGCCGACCAGATTCGACGGTTCCGGCCTCAAACAGTCTCGGTCTCAAACCTGGCGGCCAGCGAAGCACTTGAGTTCCACTTGCAGCAACTCCCGGCGAGCCATTGGCCACGAGTCGTCACTGGCCTTGATGGGCTCATCCAGATTGCCACGCACCCGGAAACGGATCTGGTCGTCAGCGCGATCGTGGGTGTGCACGGTCTTCTTCCGACGTTTGCCGCGATCGAGGCCCGCAAGACCATTGCCCTTGCCAACAAAGAGATCATGGTGGTGGCCGGCGATCTGGTCACCTCGGCTGCTCAACGCAGCCAGGTCCCCATCTTGCCCGTCGACAGCGAGCACAACGCCATTCATCAGTGTCTGCGGGCCGGTAAACGTGAGGAAGTCAGCCAGGTGATTCTGACTGCATCCGGTGGACCTTTTCGCAGCTACTCTCGGGCCATGCTGGAGAAAGTCACGCCAGAGATGGCCTTGAACCACCCGACATGGCAAATGGGAAATCGAATCACCGTGGATTCGGCAACGATGATGAACAAAGGTTTCGAAGTGCTGGAGGCGAAATGGCTGTTCGATTTGCCAGTGGATCAGATCACCGTCCTGATTCACCCACAGTCGACGGTTCATTCGATGGTCGAGTATCGTGACGGTTCGGTGATCGCCCAAATGGGCATCACCGACATGCGCCATCCCATCCAGTATGCCCTCACCTACCCTGAGCGTGTCGCCACCCAGCTCCCCAGCCTGGACTTCCGAGCGCTGCGGAACCTGGAATTCATGCAGCCAGACTTCGAGCAGTTTCCCTGCCTTGAACTCGCTTACCAGGCCGCGCGAAACCTGGGAGCGGAGCCCTGCGCCCTCAACGCGGCCGACGAAGTTGCCGTGCAGCATTTCCTCTCAGGCAACATCCCGTTTGTCGCGATACCGAAAATCGTTCGCAAGATGCTGGACAGCCACAGCAGCCGAAGCAACTTCTCGACCGTTTCGGATCTTCTACAGTATGATAAGTCCGTGAGGGAGGAAGCGAAGCGGCTCATCGAGCAAGACTACATTTCAAGTTGCTTCTAATGGCCAACATGAGCGAAGCCTTCAATGCTTGAAGAGAAGCGTGAAAGCGTCTCATGCCTGGAAGCCTAGAGTTACTTGTGAAGTTCTGAAGCCATTCTTCACGGGCGGGACGCCGGTGCCGCGTGTCATGGGCATCTTGCCCATGTGGCGAATAACCCGTCACCACCGCGATCGATGGACAACACAGAACTTGATACGGCAATACTAGTATTACTATGTTAAGTCTTGTCCCGATACTTTGGGTGGCGCACACATGGCGCAGTTTGTCATGTGTGCGTACGGTACGCATACATTGCAAAAAGCACGATGTATGCGCCACCCGAAGAGACTTAACAAAGTAATACTAG
>VFZK01000081.1 GCA_016871215.1 Acidimicrobiia bacterium
AAGTAGCGACTTAGGGCCCACCAAATGCTGGTATGGGACTTGAGCTGCGGATCAGTCGTCGCTAGGCGACTTCTGTTTATCCGGTTGACTCAGCAAGCTTCAATAGGTAGTGTGGACGCGTGCCGAGTCCGCCGTTTCCCAAAACGCGGCCGCAGTTTCAAAGCGCCTTCGCCACCGAGCAAACCTGCCAACAGGACCTGGCTGTCTGCTGCTGGCCCGGTGGCTTCATCTGCAGTCAGAGGGTCCGAACATCCCGCAGCATGACTTAGTATCACCGGGTTTCGGTTGGAAGCCCCAGAGGATTACGTCGTGCGCAGATCTCTTCTTCTCTCAGGCGCCGTAATGTGCGGCGCGCTGGTGGTGCTCGTGTCGCTGCAGCTTCACGGCAGCTTGGTCGCCAAGACCGCCAGTAAGATCAGCAAACCATTCGGCATCGAGAAACGTGTGCTGTGGACCACCTCGCGAATCGACGGTTCCCCAGATCCGCCTAGCCCGTATCGCACAGAGAATGCCTTCCCGAAGCTGAAATTCGAAGAGCCGCTGTCGCTGGTGGCAATTCCAGGGAGCAGCCGCTTGGGCGTCGCCCAGCGGAGAGGAAAGATTGACACCTTCTCGAACGATCCGGCTGCCAGCCAAACGGATTTGCTGATGGACCTTGGCCGACCGGTCTATGCAATAGAATTCCACCCGAGGTTTTCGGAAAACGGTTATTTCTATGCTAGCTCAGTCCTTGGTGAGGGTCCTGCCGCCCGCATCCGTCTAGCGCGATATCAGGTTTCCGAGCGCCAGCCGCCGCGTGCTAAGCCGGAGTCCGAGCTGGTGCTGGTTGAGTGGCCCGGCGATGGGCACACCGGGGGCTGCCTCCGGTTCGGGCCCGACGGCTATCTCTTTGTCGCAGTCGGAGACAGCAGTGGCATCGCTGACGGGCTGAAAACCGGCCAAGATGTGAGCGACCTCTCGGCTTCCATCCTGAGGATCGACGTCGACCATCCAGACCCGAACAAAGCCTACGGAATCCCCCGCGACAATCCGTTCGTGAACTTGCCCGGTGCGCGGCCGGAAATCTGGGCTTACGGCCTCCGCCAAGCCTGGAAATTCAGTTTTGACTGGGCCACCGGCAACCTGTGGGCCGGAGAGGTTGGGCAGGACCTGTGGGAAAGCATTCACCTGATCCAGAAGGGTGGCAATTACGGCTGGAGCGTCAACGAAGGCAGCCACCCCTTTCGCCCGGATCGCCCCAAGGGGCCAACTCCCCTACTCAAGCCCATCGTCGAGCACTCTCATACCGACTTCCGCTCGATCATCGGGGGCTGGATATATCACGGCAAGCGCCTGGCAGAGCTGAAAGGGGCTTATATTTATGGCGACTATGACACTGGTAAGATCTGGTTGATGCGCTACGACGGCCACAAGGTCGTCGAAAACCGGGAGCTTGTCGATACTCAGCTCAGAATCGTGGATATCGGCCAGGACGCCGCGGACGAGCTGTACATAGTCGATCATGTGGGCGGTGCCATCCATCGTCTGGTACCTGCTCCGCTATCCCCCAAGAATGGGCCCAAATTCCCGCGCAAGTTGAGTGAAACAGGGCTGTTCACCTCGACAAAGAAACTCCAGCCCGCAGCCGGATTGATTCCTTACTCGGTCACCGCCCCACTATGGTCCGACGGCGCGCTCAAAGAGCGCTACATCGCTCTGCCTGGCGACTCGAAAATTGAGTACGACAAAGTCATCTACCCGCAGCCCGCGCCGGGTGCTCTGCCTGGATGGAAGTTTCCACATGGTGCAGTGCTGGTCAAAACCTTCCTCATGGAGATGGAGCCGGGCAATCGCGAGAGTGTTCGCCGTCTGGAGACACGCATCTTGCATCACGAGCTGATCCCCGGCAGCGATGAAGTCGGAGCAGACATCTGGCACGGCTACACTTATGTATGGAACGACTCCCAGAGTGACGCCTACCTGCTCGACGCCGCAGGGCTCGACCGCAAGCTGGTAATCAAAGATTCCAGAGCACCGGGAGGGAAGCGCGAGCAGATTTGGCACTTCCCCAGCCGGGCCGAGTGCACCCTCTGCCATACCACCGCCGCCAAATACGTGCTGGGAGTCGACACCCAGCAGATGAACAAAGACCACGACTATGGCGGAGTGATCGCAAACCAGCTGCGTACGCTTGAGCACCTCGGAGTCTTTTCGACGCCGCTGCCAGCTCCACCGGAGCAGCTCCCGCGCCTGTACGACTATCAGGACGAAACCGTGCCGCTTGACCGGCGGGCCCGCTCTTACTTGCAGGCCAACTGTGCTCACTGCCATCGCAAGTGGGGCGGCGGCAACGCTGAGTTCCAGATGCTGTTTACGCTGCCACTCGAAAAAACCGGAGCCATTCATGTGCCGCCTGCTCACGGAAACTTCGGCGTGGCCAATGCGCGGCTCCTTGTGCCTGGCCATCCGGAGCAATCGATGATCTTGCAGCGCATGTTCCGCCTCGGGTTGGGCCGTATGCCGCACGTTGCCTCAAATGTCGTGGACCAGCAGGCGGTGCGGCTGATCGAGGACTGGATCCGGCAGTTGCCCCCGCTTCCCGTCAAGAGCGACTAATCGGATCCCGCCCGACCTCATGAACATCACCAGTACCAGCAGCAGCCCCTTCACACGGAGCGACGCGGAGTAACTGGCCGGTTCTAACTGGGCAAGGGCTTCGCCCTTAATATCCCGGATGCTATAGGTAGGGTGTGTCCTCACCGCGCCGTTTTCCCAACGAACGGCTTTTCTACCCCTGTTTCACCCGCTTCGGTTGCGGCAAGTGCGGCAGTCGTGTCACCCCACCAGCCGGTGCGCCAGCACGGCCCACCCTGCGGTCATCTCTCAAACCTTTCCTTACTGCGAGGACACTCTCCGTTTCACCACCAGCTTAGGCCACTTCTCGACTTGCCTTCCTTCCTTGTTGTCAGCTCCCGACACTCCCCACCCGAAAACAGAAAAGCTCCAACCCAGCGGGACTTTGTCCCAGCTTCGTTGGAGCTTCAAAGGCCAACCATTGACGACAGGCCAAACGGCTCGTTCTACACAGCCTTCACACGTCATCCCTTGGAGGGTGCTGCAGAGTAGCTATAATAGGCGATCCTGCTGCGGCGCCATGAGTTGCAGGACAGAGGATACCGTATGGGATCGGTGCCGATTGAGCGATCCCGACAGAAGGCGGCAAGGAAAGAACTCGACAGGCGCAGCTGCAAAGAAGAGGGATGCTTGCAAAGCCTTCCTCGAATGCTCCATAATCCGTTCGTGTTTTTCGGCAGAGGCAGCCAGCCGCTTCACAATGGGATTAAGCATTCTGGCTGGATGAAGTACCTAAGGAAGGCCGGGATCAGAAATCTCCGCTGGCATGATTTGCGACACACGTTCGCCAGCAGGTTGGTAATGCGCGGGGTTGACCTCTATACGGTTAGCAAGCTCATGGGGCACCATTCCATGGAAATGACCGAACGTTACACGCATCTGGCTCCAAACTACCTTAAGAATGCTGTTGACACCTTGGTTTCGGACGGGCAAAACGGCACCAGAACCGGCACCAATCAGAATACGCCTTCCGTAACTCTTTACGGGCCTGTAGCTCAGAAGGATAGAGCAGCGGTTTCCTAAACCGTTGGTCGGGGGTTCGACTCCCTCCAGGCCTACCAACCTTTTCCACTTAAGTCCCGCCTTTTCTGAGTTCTTCGCCGATCCCCACGTCGAAATTCAAACCGGCTCAAAACCTCTGTGCACACCCCTGCGCCCACGCTCACAGGCACGATTCTGGGCACAACCCATTCGCCCCAAGCCTCCGCCCCGCCCTGGCTTCCGTGGATCGAATCCCAAATCTGGAGGCAAATGCGTGGCGCACATTTTTACTCTTACCAATGCCAAGGGTGGATGCGGCAAGACCACAGTGGCTCTCAATCTCGCGGTCTGTTTCGCCCGGTCTGGCTGCCGAACGTTAGCAATTGATCTGGATCAACAGGGGAATCTCAGCGCTGGTTTCGGTGTAAACCTCAACGAGCTCACATTCACCGCTCACCGCCTTCTGGTCAACGAAGTTTCCGAGATCCAGCGTTATCTCGTCGATATTCGACCGAACCTGAAGCTTCTTCCCAACTCCATTGACATCGAAGCCGACGATCTTCTGGAAGCCAAAAAAGTCAACCGAGAGCTCCTCCTTCGGCGACTGCTCAAGCCGGTTCAGGCCGAGTTCGACACGATCATTATTGACACTCCGCCGGCTATGCGAGCCCCAACAGTGAACGCTTTGGTCGTGGCTGATTCGGTGATTATTCCGATCGATTCCAGCTCATTTGCCCTTCTCGGCATGAACCAACTTCTTAAGACTATTGCCGCCATCAGCGAGACGTACAACCCCAGCCTCAGAATCCTGGTACTGACCACCCTGTTCAACAGGAGACAGAATCTGGACAAGATCATTCGTCAGCAAGTCGAGGAGTTCTTCGGCCCAAGTCTGGTTCTTGAGTCGATCATTCATCGCTGTGTGGGCATCGCCGAGGCGACCGCGATGAAGAAGAGTGTGGTGGAGAGCCCTACTACAAGTTCTGCGACTTTCGATTTCATGAAACTGTTCAGCGAACTCAATCAGGAAATCACCCATGAACAAGAGAAACAGGGAACAGCTAAGAGCCAGCGTCGCTAGCGACCTGGCGAAAGGGAAACGCAACTCATCGGCTACGGTAGAGTTGCTGAAGCAGTACGCGCCGCTTGAGGGTGTCCTGACCCGACGAGTCGACATCCAGACTCAGGGTCCGTCTCCTGTGGAAAAGTCCTTGGCGCCTCGTGCCACCGTAGCACAAGCAGCCTGCGTGGCACGATGCCACCGTGGAACAGTATGCCGAGGTGAAGGGCGAGCTTCGAGTTCCCAACACCGTCAATTTTGGCCTCTTTCCCACCCTGGACCCATTCGCCAAGGCCATCTACTACAACACCAGCCACTGTGGCGCTTGATGCCACCGTGGAACAGTATGCCGAGGTGAAGGGCGAGCTTCGAGTTCCCAACACCGTCAATTTTGGCCTCTTTCCCACCCTGGACCCATTCGCCAAGGCCATCTACTACCAGCTCTTCTTGCTGTCCCATGGATTCAAGCGAGACACGTGCGTCATCGGCTTGGCAAAGTTGGCGAAATCCCTGCTCATGTCTCAGAGGAAGGTTCAGGATACGATTGCCTATCTGGAGAAGCGGGGGCTCATCAAAAGACTGGCGTCAATTCTCGGCGGACCATCAAAAGGCAATGTTTATCAGGTAATGCTTCCCACCACAGTGGCACCGGACGCCACCCTGGTCCCGGCCGCCAGCTTGGCACCTAACACCACCGCAGCGCCTCCTGCCACCGTGGCTGCTGAGTCTACGTTGGAACCAGATGCCACCAATAAATCAGATGATGATGATGAATTAGAAAATCAATCATCATCAAACGGCAAGGGCTCCGTAAACATCGTCTCGGCTGTGGAAAACCGCAAAGCACCGCCCACGACGCAAGCAGAGCAACCTCCCAGAACCAGTCACTATGAGTCGGTCAAGACCGCCTACTCACGAATCACTCGAAACAGCTGGAACGCAGCAGACCGCGAAAGCTACGCACAAAATGAGATCGCGAAGATTCCGATTGAGAAAGTCGTTGCTGTTATGGAGACGGTTTCACGTCGGACTCCCGCGAAGATCAACAGCTTCCGGTATTTCGTGAAGGAGATTCTTGCTGTTCCTGATCCAAGCAAGCGATCCTGGCAAAAGAAGCAGTTGGAAAAGATCGTCCGAACGATTCGAGACTCTGCCGTTGGTCGCAGAAACTATTCAGGGATCGATCTCATCGAGGATGCTAAGTGTGCTTGCGCGCGCGAGGGAGTGATCTTTGACAACGATCTCTTCAACGAGTTGGTCAGATAGTGAACCACATCCAGATGAATGAACTACCCATCAACCTGGTTCATGGCGACACTTGGATTCGCCGATGGAAGACTGCAAAGAACTCAGAAAATGAGGCTGGTTCATCAATTCCTGGCCTGATGAACTGCGACCTCCCTGGACGAGGTTGGGTTATCAAATGGTGAGAAGAGGTCGAATCAAAAAGGGCGACATTGCCCGCTCACGCGCGGAAAATGGACACTGGAGTTCGTTGTGATGGCCTCTTTTTCGAGCCCAAATGCACCTGCCAAGAGCAACTTTCAAGGCCGCTTGATTTGTTCCTTTACAAAGAGGATGACCTGTCTCTTTTTGGCGATCCAGATTGAGTTCCAGGGTGACAACAGGCCGATATTGTGTTTTCACTTTTTGTTTCACCCATCGTTTCACCTGGTAGCAACTGCCAAGCTCCCGCAAAGCAGTCAGTTAACCCGTCGCGGCGCATCACTCGGGGACGAAAGCGGGGACGGGAAACGGGCGGTGGCGACCCCCCTTTTTGGCAGCAAACGCCGTCCCCCGGTGCCCTTCGGGTTCCGCGCGGCTTCGCCTTGCTCCAGGGTCGCCACCGCCCGTTTCACTTGAGTACCCATGCGATACAGATGTACTGCAAGGCCAATTACGGTCAGACTTCAAATCAGACATGCCAAGAGTTCAGATGAAGCCGCGGATCCAGCCCCAAGCCAAGGGTAAGCTCCTCACGTGCACGTTCCGGATCGACAGCAAAACTCAGAAGGAACTTTCGGCCTACGCGGAATTCATTTCCTCCGACAGGAGCCACGTGATCCGCGAGGCCCTCAGACTTCTCTTTCAAGGTGATCGGATCTTTCAGTTGCATCTCCGCGAGCGGAACCAGATTGAGCGTGCTTCTCAAGCTGGAAGTATCGTTTTCTAATTGGGGTTGGAGTACGCTAAAATGGAAGAACTTGGAATGAGGAGATCACAGATGCACGTAGCCATCGACTTGCCAGAAGAAATTGCCCGGCAATTGACTGCCGCCTGGGGAGACATGCCTCGCAAGACCCTGGAGGCTGTCGCCGTTGAAGGTTATCGCACCGGCGCGCTGACACGTGGTCAAATTGGAAGCTTGCTGGGCCTTTCTTTCTGGGAAACTGAAGCGTTTTTGAAGGAGCGGCAGGGCTACTTGCCCTATGGGCAAAGTGATCTTGATCAAGACCGGGCGGATCTCGATCGAGCACTCTCCAGATGATTGCCGTCTCTGACACCTCCCCTCTCAACTACCTCGTCCTTACTCATTGCATCCATATCTTGCCTGCCCTGATTGACCGCGTCGTTGTTCCACAAGTAGTCTTTGACGAGTTGAGTTCTACAGCAGCGCCCGAAGAAATTAGACACTGGCTGGCCAATCCTCCGGGCTGGATTGAAGTTCAAGCGTTTGAGGGTACCGATCCTTTGTTGAAACACCTGGACCCGGGAGAGCGTGACGCGATTCTGCTCGCAGAAAGCCTCAATGCAGACCTCATTCTTCTGGACGAGAATCGGGGACGTGAGGCAGCTCGACAGCGAAATCTTAAGATGACCGGAACGTTGGGTCTATTGAACCGTGCAGCTTCCCAAGGCCTGATCGATCTGTCCGCAGCCTTAGATCTCCTCACTCAAACGAATTTTCGTGTTTCTCCCAGACTCTTGCAGCAGTTCAAGCCGCGAAACCCGGCGTGAGCTTGCGACGACGAACCTTGTTGATGAGGGTCACCTGCATCAGCAGTTTCCGGTTTACCGATCGTTAGCGATCTCATCTACCCAATCACAACTTTGAAGCTCAGAAAAGCGGAGCGTGTCAATGATTTTGAGACACCTGCCGGGAGAATTTAGTGAGCAATCGATCACTCTGTCGTGTAACCTGAGTGGCCAACCTCAGCCATGGAGCGCAAGTTTACCGTGAAGATTGCAGCCATCGACATCGTCATCATGCTGGGCTACATCATCGCAGTATCCGGACTAGGCGCTTGGCTGGGTCGGAAACAGCGCTCGGGAGAAGAATACTTCCTGGCCGGCCGGGGAATGTCGGGCTTCATCGCGGGCATCGGCGTTTTGGCAGCTCTTCTTTCGACACAGACCTACTTGATGCTGCCAGGCGAAATGATCAAGTACGGCGTTGGTTTCTTTGGGTTCTTGTTGGCATACCCCATAATTTACCCCGTGATGGCCTATGTCTTCATTCCCCGCTTTTTTCGCCTGCCCGTAACGAGCGTTTACGAGTACTTGGAAAAGCGATTTAGCCCCACTGTGCGTACCTGTGTGGCTTTCATTTTCCTCCTGACTCGTTTGACCTGGATGGCGGGAATCGTTTTTACCGCCTCATTCGCGTTGTCTTCAATCACGGGCCTGTCGCCGTACAAGATCGTTTTCTTGATAGTCTTGTCGACCACCTTCTACGCAACCCTGGGCGGAATTCGCGGGGTGATCTGGGCCAATATCGTCCAATTCATGGTGCTTTGCAGTGGCGCGCTCTTCGTTCTGCTGTTTGTCTTCATCAAGACGGGCACAGGTCCCTTCGCTTGGTGGGGTGTATTGTCTGAAGTGGGGCAAACCAGAATCGAGATCTTCTCCTTCGACCCGACCGTCCGCCTAACCCTGGCAGGCGTGATGCTTCAACGGTTCTTCTTTACGGTGTGCACTCACAGCTCCGATCAAGTCGTGGTTCAGCGCTACCTGACTACGCCTTCTCCGGCTGTGGCGCGTCGCTCCTTTCTTTCTTATCTAGTGGGTAGCTTTACGACATCGACGCTGCTCGGCCTGTGTGGCCTGGCGCTGCTGGCTTATCATCGAATGCGTTCGCCGCTCGATCTCGTGGATTTTCGGCAGCAGATCCTTCAAAGTGCAGACCGTATCTTTCCCAACTTTATCGCTCAGGAATTGCCGACCGGAGTTTCCGGGTTGATGCTCGCTGCGTTGCTGGCTTCCGCTATGTCGGCACTCAGTTCCGGCATCAACTCGACAGCCACGGTTATTGTAGTTGACTTCCTCAGGTACATCGGATTTCAAGAGAAGGAGCGAGATACTGTAACGAGAGCGAAGAGCGTCGCAGTTGTTGTGGGGTTGGTGGTAATTGCCCTCAGCATTGCCTACACGGCGATTGTCTTGAATAGTGATTGGAATCTTCTTGAAGCCAATCTCCGACTTGGGACGATGTTCACCGCTCCCACCGCGGTCGCTTTCTTCGTTGGTTATTTCTTTCGCAGGCCGGGGAGTGAAGCAGGCCTGATTGGCATTGTCGTCTCCCTGCTCATAGCCATCATGCTGGTGTTCAACAAGGAGGTCTTCGTGCTGCAGCGCGGCATCTCCTTTCTCTGGGTGATTCCGGCGGCCACACTAGGCGGCTTGCTGGCTTCACTCATCGGAGGACTTTTCTTTCAGCCTGCCTCCGCTGTGCAAATCGAGTCCGTCAGAATGCGGAGCCAAGCGGCGCAAGGCCACTCAACCTAAGGAAACGCGAGATGCAAGATCGCTGTTCAAGCGGTCCGGTTAAGCCCGAGTCCGAGCCAAACGTTTTGTTCACAAAAAACAAATGGGTCATGCCAGAGATTTGAGGCCATAGGAGCTGAGAGGTGCGCAGCGATGGAACGATCGAAGGTCCTTTGCATGGTAAATCTTTCTGGGGCTTCGGAAGGTCTGGCCGAACTGCGCGAAGTTGCTGACGTGGATATTCTTCCGCCAGATCGGAACACATTGCTCAAGGTGATTGGCGATTACAATGCCTACTGGGGCCATACCGAAGTGAAAGTTGATGCCAAAGTGTTGCAGCAGGCCAAGCGACTTAGAGTGATTAATACGGCTTCAACCGGCACGGACCACATCGACAAAGAAGAGGCGGCCCGGCGCGATATTCGGGTCTTGAGTATCACGCATGACTACAAGCTGCTGGATACGTTCACTGCCACTGCCGAGTGCGCCTGGATGCTCATTTTGGCCACTCATCGCCACTTTCGGGCAGCCACACGCTATGCGCTCAACGGAGGCTGGCATGGCGAACGGTTCTCCGGGCGCCAGCTCTCGGACGAGGTCTTGGGAGTCTTGGGCGTCGGACGGCTCGGCAGGATGACTTGTGAATATGGCAAGGCATTCCGAATGCGCGTGCTCGGCTGTGATATGCAACCGTTCGATATTCCGGGAGTGGAGCCCGTTGACTTCGGCACGTTGCTACGCGAGTCTGATGTAATCTCAATACACATTCATTTACGGCCCGAGAACTATCAGCTGTTCAGTGCCGAAGCCTTCGCAAGGATGAAGGCCGGTGCCATCCTGGTGAACACCAGTCGCGGAGACATCATTGACGAGCAGGCTTTGCTGGGGGCCTTGGAAGCCGGACGCCTTGCCGCCTTCGGCGCCGACGTTCTCCACGATGAGTGGCGCGCGGATATGAGGGAGTCCCCTATCGTCCAATATGCTCAGACTCACGATAATGTGGTCATCACCCCTCACATGGGAGGCGCCACAGCGAAGTCAGTTTGGGATGCACGCAATTTTTCCGCCCGCAAGCTGGCGCACTATTTGGCGACGGGTAAGGAACTCACCATGTGACGTGGAATGACAGTCTGTGAATCTGAATATGAACGATCACTATTGGTTCACGTCTGCCGGAGCGGTAGCTGCATCGAACGATGAGCAGCGGATCCGTGAACCGCTTGTTACCTACCGGAATTCCTCTCAGCTGGGGGTGCCGGACGATTCTGATTTGCGACGTCACCATCAAAGATAGCCCGTCTGGACCCTGCACATCGCCGGCTCCGAAGGCGCCGGCATCAACGGCGTATCGATTCTCAACGGGCTGGCGTACGCCAACAACGACGGCATTCACTGCACCACCTCGCGAAACATCGCATTTCCAACTGCGATATCCGCGCAGGAGACGACGGCATTTGCGTGACGGGATTTGGCACGAAGAAAGGCGTTTCCGAAAACGTCAGCGTGAGCACCTACTTGATCCAAAGCCGCTCCAGCGGAGTGAGAATCGGTTATGGCGGGAACAACATGAGAAACCTGGTGTTCCAGAACCTCGTGATTTACGGCTCCAACCGGGGCCTGGGCCTTTTTACGTGAGACCAGGGATCGATCGAGACCGTTTTGTTCTCGAACATCACCATCGAAACCCGTTTGCACACAGGGCACTGGTGGGGCCATGGCGAACCCATCCACCTCTCAGCTGTGCCGGTTTTCGAGGGCGTTGTTCCTGGCGCGATCAAAAACGTCCGTTTCTCCAATGTCGTTGCCAGAAGCGAATCGGGCATCGTAGTGCATGGCCAGAAAGACGCTGTACTGCGTGATTTGAGCTTCGAAGACGTTCATCTGACTGTTCTGCCCAGTGCCCTAGCTGCCAGCTACGGGGGCAACTTCGACCTGAGCCCGGCTCTCAAGAAGGAATCTGCCCTCTTCAAACACGATATCCCCGGCCTCTACCGCGCCATGTGAAGGAAGTTCGAGTTCGTGATTTCGACCTGGAGTGGATGCCGCCATGGGCGGATTACCTTTCCCACGGAATCGAAGCCGAGGACTTCGAGAGTCTGGTCATCGACGGGTTCGAAGGTAGACAGGGTTCTGGCCGGCCCTCCGGGGCCGCGATCGCGCTCACCCGCGGGCGCGATGTGTTCATCAGAAACTGCCAGTCCGAGGTCGGAACCGAGACGTTTTTGCTGCTGTCCGACGTTGCGGGAGAGGGGATGTTGGTCAACAACGATCTGTCAAGAGCCAAGAAGGTCTCCCAATCAACTCTGGCGTCCTTCACCAGCTCTGGGAACAGGATGCCAAGGCCCTAGCTATAGGGTGGCTCGCCTGGTCCGTAGCTCCTGCCGGTGCCCGCGCAGGTCAGGTGTCTTCTGGCACACGTGATCCGTCGTAGAACAAACCTTCGAAGTTCAAGTACAATCCCGCTCGGCTTTGACATCCGGGATTCGCAAGCCAGTCATGTCATCGATGAGGCTGCTGGAACATGTCTGGAATCTTTATTAGCTATCGGCGCCAGGATAGCGATGCCTACGCGGGGCGACTGTACGACCGGCTGGTGGCCCACTTCGGCAAAGCGCGCCTGTTCATGGACATTGACATGGATCTGGGCGTCGACTTCGTTGAAGAGATCGGGCGACGCGTAGCACTTTGCGACGTTCTGATCGCAGTGATCGGGCGGACTTGGCTAGACGTGAAGACGGAGGCCGGCCTCCGCCGCTTGGACGATCCAGCGGATTGGGTCCGCCTCGAAATTGCGGCTGCGCTCGGGAGAGGCATTCCGGTGATCCCAACACTGGTTGGCGGCGCCAAGATGCCCAAAGCTTCAGACTTGCCCGCCACGCTGTCGAAGTTGACGCGGCGCCAGGCCATCG
The DNA here is from genome assembly GCA_016871215.1 of Acidimicrobiia bacterium. Taxonomy (GTDB): domain Bacteria; phylum Acidobacteriota; class Terriglobia; order Versatilivoradales; family Versatilivoraceae; genus VFZK01. The sequence goes on from VFZK01000081.1 coordinate 12,268, forward strand.
AGATTGGCCACATCGGATTCCACGCCGATGTCGACCGGCTGATCCGGGGACTCGACTCCACCCTATCCCTCAAGCACAAGGAAAGAGCGAAAAAGCGTCCAACGGCGTCGCTCGGCGGGATCGCGGAGCCACCGCAAACAAGCCAGCCGACCAGCGAACTTGTCTATATCGACCCCGGAACCGGACTGATGTGGGCGCTCGACGACAACGGCCAGGATATCAACTGGACTGAGGCGAATGAATATGCCACAGGGTTGGGGCTCGGGGGCTATGCCGACTGGAGACTACCAACGATTGGCGAACTGGAGAAGTTATACGATCCCAAAGACGGGGGCAGCTACAATATCCGGAGGCCATTCCGGCTGACGGGATGCTGGGTTTGGAGCTCGACGATGGAAGCTCCAGAGTCCGCCTTTCTTTTCGATTTCAACGTTGGCTTGGGCAATCACAGTCCGATCGAGGATTCCTACGGCAGCCGGGCTTTGTGCGTGCGTGGCTCTTGAGTATCAGGGATCATCGTCGTTCCGCAGCCGGTCCGGGATTGCGTTGTGGCCTGGGAGCCCGATCGGTAGCGGGTTTCCAGACTAGGGGTAGCGAGCGACCTCAGACCGACCAGGAAGCGTCTACGCTGGCAGTCGACCCTCACCCCGCCTTCTGGGCCATCCGCTCCCGACGAACGGACTAATCATGTCCCGCAGCCTTTTTTGGCTGGACACAGGCTGGTGGGACCAAGGCTCTTGCGACGCCTGCTTCTGTCAGGTGCTGTCCCGGGGACCAACGTGAATAGCCGTGCGCGGAGCGCCCTGTGGAGCGAAGCCCCCGGTAGCCCGGCCAGGCAGTTACAGTCAACCCTGGAAAGGGTTGAATGTGGTTGAACCATCGTCACACGCGCCTGGGAGCGCCTGGTTCGACCCCGGGAACCCAAGCGGAAACTCACCCAACTCTGTGTCCAGTGGCCTGAGTTATGGGTGAAGATCAGACAAAACGGAAGAGGAGTGGGTTCGAATCTGACGCAGCTTGAACTTCCTCGACGACCCGTGAATCGAGGTGCGAACCGAAGGTAGGGAATGAGAGCTGAAGCGCAGAAGCAGGAAGCAGTGCGATGATCACTGCTTGGTCCGTATGGAGTCGCTCGAGGGCCGGGTCTACTTCATGATGTGCTTCAAGACCCCACTAATGTGCTGCCACATCGCCACCGCCGCTGCGTCCGGATCGGTGCCGAGCAACGCTTCGATGACCGGCTTGTGGACGCCTACGAGTTCTTGGTAGATGAGCCCCTTGCCGCCGAGCGGGTCATTCCTTGCGAGCTACAGGCCATAAGAAGTTGTCGTTTCGATCTTGGAGTTCTCGACCAACTCATACAACCGAGGATAGTGGGTCGATCGGACCACATGAAGATGCAGGTCCATATCTGCCTCTTCGCACCTCATCGGATCTGTGGCCGCCAGAGCGTCGAAGCGCTCCCCTAACTCGACCAACTTCTGCTTATCTTCTTTCGATGCTCTTTCTACAAACAGCCGAGCTGCTTCCGCTTCGAGGCCTCGGCGGATATAGGTCGCTTCCAGGACCTCTTCGCGCGACCACTCCTTCACCGTAGCGCCCCACTTGGCAAGCGTATTGACCAGGCCGTCGCGCTCCAGGCGCCGAATCGCTTCGATGACCGGCATCTTGCTGACACCCAGCTTGGCCGCCAAGGGCCGCAAGGTCAGCGAGGTGCCGGACGCAAGTTCTCCGGTAGCGATCATTTTCTTCATCTGAAAATAGACCTCTTCATTAACGGTCCGCCTGGTCTCTCTGGCAATCACTGGCAGATACCCCCAAAGTTCCCCACGTCTGCATGGCGGCTATCCAGTTACCGCCATCCGTCTCAGTGGGAGGTTTCGCTATCAAGTGGCGTTATCATAGTCTGACCTGATGCGCCCGTCAAGAGATGTCCGTTTTCCGGACTGATGACCGTTTTTCGGAAAAGCAATCCCCGAAGCGGCCCACGAGGCCGCAAGCGCTCGACCCCGACTGCAGGATTTGCGAGATTCTGACCTTTCCGCGATTGCGCGTACTTTGGGATCGAGACAATCCACGAAACGATGGAATCGCAAAGCGCGGAGCGATCGAGGGGGGTTGTTATCGAATGACGGACTTGGGCGAAGCCTCGAGCCGCGTCACAACGATCTTAGACCGGTCCAGCATTTCATCGATCTGGGGTTTGATGTCGCTCGACCACTTCGGGTCCTCATAGACGGCCTTGTAGAGTGCCTGGCGCTCGTCCTCGTTCTCGAAACGGCGCATCCAAACGTAGTGATCAGAGGATTCCGGGTCGGTCCAACTGCCGACAATGACCATGCCTCGCTCAATCTGGAAGGGAATGATTTTTTCTTCCATGAACTTGACCCAACGATTGCGCTGTCCATCTTTGATTCGGTATTGCCGCAGTTCGAAAAAAGCCATGCGCCTCTCCTTTGTGTTTGTCGCCCAGGGCTTGCGCCGGTCTTGCCGCTGGGCCCGTTAGAACCGATGTTGCCGTCATTGTGCTGCTTGTCGTGCGAAGCAGGACTGAGATCGACGACGGAGGCGAACACAGTTGGTATGTAAAGAGAAAGTTCGCCTGGCGAGCCCATCCGGCCATGATGCGGTCGACTCCGTCCCATGTGCCGCTCTCGCTTTGGTCAACTTCAGCTCGCTGCCATCCTGACCAGGGTTCCGCCGTCGACCGTCAACGTTGCGCCTGTGACACATCGTGAAAGTGGACTAGCCAGAAAGACAACGGCATTGCCGATGTCCTCGGGCTGGATGAGTTCCGGAAGACACTGGTTTTGCCGAACGAAGCTCTGCAGCCAGGCATCGACCTGAGGAGCAAACGAGGCCACCAGTGCCCGCGTCTGGGATCCATCGACCAAGCCTGGGCAGATGGCATTCGCGCGAATGCCATCCTGGCCGTACTGAATGGCAATGCCGCGAGCCAGCGCATTGACGCCAGCTTTGGCTGCCGCGTAGATCGCGTAGCCTTTGAGACTCGCCTGGTGATGAATGGACGAAATGTTGACGATGCTGCCGCGCCCGAGCGCCTGCATGGCAGGAATGACAGCCTTGCAGCATAACCAGACGCCGCGCAGGTCCACGCTCATCAGACGATCGAACTCTGCTTCGCTCGCCTCGTGCAAAGGCTTCACCAGCCCGATGCCTGCGCTGTTCACCAGAACGTCGATCTTCCCAAACCGCTGCCGGACTGTTTCGACCAGTCGCTCGACGGACAGCGCGTCGCTCACGTCGGCTCGGACTGGAAAAGCGTGCCCGCCCTCCTGGCGGATGTTGGCCGCGACTGCGTCGGCCCCTGCTTCGTCGACGTCGGCAATGACGACCTGGGC
>VFZK01000082.1 GCA_016871215.1 Acidimicrobiia bacterium
CCGGCCGCAAAGTAAACTCGAAACTGCCTATTACAAAGCTGATGCTTCCATCCGCAACATCATTGAACTTCTGGAGGCCGCCTGAACTTTGTTGAACTGTTTTTGTTGATGATTAAAGAGGTAAGAATCTAATCAAGACAGAGCTTAAAAACCCGGCAATGCCAGCATTGGCGGGGTTCGGGTGGCTAACGGGACGGGCTAAACGTTAGGCAATCCCTTCACGCGAAAATGCAGGCTAGGCTAGGTTCAGCCGGCGGCCTGCCCGTCAGATCGCCTGCGACCTGACCAGCGGCAAGCCTTCGGCCTGCCTGGCGTGAGATGAACCCAGTTACCACTGAATGGGCGTGACACTTCCGATTCCGCCCAACCCTTGACGGTTGCTTCAACGCACCGCGCGGAGCCATAATGATCCGAGCAGTTTCGCGACGTCGTTTCCTGAAAGAACTCACCGGAGCAACGGCTTTGTCGATTTCTTCCACCACTGTGGGTTTCGCCGGCCAGGCAGACAAGCCGGCTCAGTCTGGAAAGCTCAAGATCGCGGCTGTCTATACGACGTTCACGCACCGGTCGCATGCCAATGTTATCTTGGAGAACTTTCTCGAGCCTTACTATTTCAATGGCGAGAGGATCGATCCACGCGCGAAGTTCGAGATCGTCTCGATGTGGGGGGACCAGAATCTGCCGGGCGACTTCGCGGGAGAGGTTGTGCGACAGTACGGCGTTTCCCGGCATGAAACCATTGCCGACGCCCTCTGTCTGGGCGGTGCCACGCTGGCTGTCGATGGCGTGCTTTCGATTGGCGAAGGGGGCCGCTATTACACAAACAAGCTCGACCAGGTCATGTTTCCCCGGAAGCGATTCTTCGACGAGATCATCGAAGTGATGAGGAAATCGAAACGGGTGGTTCCTCTGTTCACCGACAAACATCTCGCCTATCGCTGGGATTGGGCCAAAGCGATGTACGACACCGCCGCTCGCATGAAGATCCCGCTGATGGCGGGAAGTTCCATTCCCCTGACCGAACACAGACGCCCTCTGCAACTACCCGTGCAGGCACGGATCGAAGAAGCTCTGTCGGTTCACGGCGGCCACCTCGAGACCTACGATTTCCATGCTCTGGAACTTCTCCAGTCAATCGTAGAAGCGCGCCGGGGAGGTGAGACGGGCGTTTCGCAGGTCCAGTTCCTTCAGGGAGCCGCCTTGTGGGAAGCTGCCCAGCAGGGACGCTGGTCTCCTGCGCTAGCTGATGCGGCGATGGAAGCTGAGCTGGGGGCCGAAGCAAAGTCCTGGCGGACGATGCAGCCGGAGCCGCATGCCATCTTGATCGAATACAAGGATGGTTTCCGTGCCTCGACGCTGAGAATTGGCGACGATTCCATCCGCTGGAACTTCGCTTGCCGTCTGCAAGGCGAGACGAAGCCGAGGGCGACCCGGTGTTACGTGGGCCCCTGGCGCAATCGGTACTGCTTCAAAGCGTTCTGCCATGCGATTCAGCACCATCTGATGCGCCGTGCGGCCCCCTGGCCTGTGGAGCGGACTTTGCTCACGACCGGAATTCTCGACGCTGCAATGCAATCGCGATACGAAGGGTCCAAATCGCTGAAGACGCCTCAGCTGGAATTTTCTTATCGGCCAGTTGACTTCAGTGCGTTTCGGGAATTGGGCGCCACGTGGTCTGTGATCGACGAAAGCGTGCCGGAGCCGATTGGCACCATCGCGAAAGCCACCCTTCGGCCTGACGTCCGGTGACGTCTTTTGGCCTCGCTGTGTTGTTACCTTCAAAATCGTGGGCGAAAGCAGGCCTCAGCGGGCATACGGTCACTACTGCAGTGAACAGGATTGCTGAGTGGCCGCTATCGCGTGCATGACGGAACCACGCAGCAGGATAGGCCGGTCAGACGAACCGCAGCAACTCGCAAAGGTAGTTCACTCCCATCGCTTCAGAAACGAGGCCTCCGATGCAGAAGCTTCTGCGAAATTTCAACATCATGCTGTGGTTGGCAGCAGTCGCGGGGCTGCCGAAAGTCGGCGCTCAAGCCGCAAGCTCGCAGGAGTTCTCCAGCCTCCGATTTGAAGATGGTGTGCGATGGGCCTTTGTCCAAGGGGCCTGGCAGGAAGACAGCCAGGGAATTGTCACGCCGCCGGCGCAAGCGGCGGACGAGCACCTGGCGTTTCATACAGCCAGAGCGTATGGTGATTTCGAAGCAGACTTCGAGTTTCGCTGGAATATCCAAGGCTCCGACGCAGGCTTCATCTTTCGGGCACAGGATGCCCAGCACTACTACCTGGTCCACTTTCCTTGCACCGGCCAGCAGTTCAGGGCAGGTCACTTCTGGGCAGCCATCTCCAAAGTGGACGATTCAGGCTGGGTGAAGGTCCTGAAGATGGAGCTGGTGCGAGGCGTGCCGAGCGAGATTGGGCTCTGGCACAACGCCCGTCTGTCTGTGAAAGGTCGTGAGTTTCGACTCTGGGTCGATGGCCGGCCATTTCCGGTTGTGAGGGACGACAGCTACTCCAAGCCTGGACTGGTTGGATTGCAAAGTTTCAATGGGCGCGATCCAGGGAAGGGAACCCCCGGTGTCGGCGATCCTGAGAAGCGGATTGGAGCAGGCAGCAGTTTCAGGAGATTGCGAATTCGCGGCAAGGCCACTCGAGCGGCTGTCTGGAACGCCGGCGTGGAGCCGGCGCGGGCCTGGTTTTATCCGGTTCCAGAGCCGGGCACGGGGAAGTGGCAATACGTCTCCAGCCTCGCGAAAGCTCCCAACGGAGAGTTGTTGCTGCGGCTTCTGGTGGCTGAAGAGCACCTGGGCAAATCGATCCCGGTGTTGCTGCGTTCTGCTGACCGAGGACGCACCTGGTCTGGGAAACAAAGATTGCCGGACAGCTTGAGGGATGGAGCGATCCATACGAGCCGGGATGGCCGGCTGCGCATGCATTTGATCCAGAGCCAGCCGCCGTTTCAGATCCTGGCCGCCGAGTCGCACGATAACGGCAAGACATGGTCAGAGCTTTCTGAGCTGGGCAAGCTTGATTTCCCGGAGAGACTGGGTGTGGCTCGCGCCAATGTGGGGAAGGTCGTGGAATTGAAAGACGGGACGCTCGTGCGCTTCGGTTACACCTCCGGCAGAGCTGCCGGTCTGCACAGTGGCCAGGAGGCTCACGGCCGGCGCTACCTGGGACCGATCACCGAGGCTGATTTCAGCTTCTGTATTCGATCCACCGACGGAGGGCAAAACTGGTCGGCGCCGGTTAGCATCGATGGGCCGAACCCAAGCCCAGGATTCCTGATGGACGCGAAAGAGACTGCTTCTGAGGTTTCCGCAGCACAAACTCGCCAGGGGAAAATCTTGGCCCTAATCCGGCCGGAGAGCTCCCCCTGGATGTGGGAAACCTGGTCGGGAGATGGTGGCAGAAGGTGGCAGCCAGCGGCGCGAGGACCTTTCCCGATGTATGCTGCGACAGACGCTATGTCTTCGACGAATTCCGGAGCTTTGCTGATTGCCGGACGTCATCCGGGTATTGCGGTCCAGCTGAGCCAGGACGACGGAATCAGCTGGCAGTGTTGGCGGATCGATACACCGTTTTATGCGAACGGTGCAACCCTGGAAGTCGAGCCCGACGTCGTGCTCTACGTCTACGACGGAAAGTATTCGGATCCACGCGCCCGCGCCCAACTGTTGCGCGTGACCCCACAGGGGCTCGAGCCCGTGCGAAACCGCCCCTGAAGCTTGCCGCGCCGGGTAAACGAACGGCGGCTCATGGCCTGGCCATGCTCATGTTTTGTCGCCGGCTTGGGGGACAACTTCACAGATACGCACCATCGCGAGGGACGTGGCGCGCATTTCGAGGGGCTGTCCAAAAGCCAGCAATATCCTGGCATCCGCGACCACGGCCACCGATTGTCCACGATAAGAGAAAGTTGGACTAAGGAAACATCGACTGCGATCAACACTACGACCTGGCAACGAGACAGCTGCCCTCAACCTACGCAAACAAAACCCAACAAAACAGGCTCGTGGCGGCCAGCGCACCTCCCCAGAGTTTGGAGCTGCCTAGAACCGAGTTACTGGCTGTCTGAGCAGACGCCCACGCAAAGCACACTCCTTCGACCTGATCTCTGCGAGGGGGTTTGGTGTACAAGCTGACCCATACCATGACGGCGATGCTTGCCAGAAAGGCCAGAAACGAACGGTGCATGAACGAGGCCATGATGGGTGTCTGCAGCAGTGGAATCAGCCCGCCTTGCGAGGCCATGATGCTGTCGAGCAGCATGAGGCCGCCCAGAAGCACACCAAAGCTCATCGCTGCGAGAGCCCCTGCGTTGGTGGCGCGCTTCCACAAGACACCGGTCAACAGGGCTGCTGCCATGGGAAGCCCCATATAGGCCGAGACCACCTGCAAGTACTTCCACAAAGTCTCTGCCTGGCCGATGACGGGCGCCCAAAGAATACCGGCGGCCATCACAACCGCTGTCGTCGCCCTGCCGATCCAGATCTGTGTTTCTTGTCCTGGGGGAGTCTTGCTGAATCGAACGACAAAGTCATGCGCCACCAGAGTGGCTGCAGAGTTCGAAATGCTCGAAAGCGAAGACATCAGGGCGGCCAGCAGGCCTGCCAGAATCAGTCCGCGGAGCCCCACCGGGACCAGCTGGCTTACCAGTGTCGGATAAGCGGCGTCATGCGAGATATGGGGATAGAGCGCGGCGGCTATGGCTCCAGGTAGAACGAAAATGAATACCGGCAAGATCTTGAGAAAACCCGCGAAGATCGCTCCCTTCTTCCCTTCTTCGATGTCCCGAGCTCCGAGGACGCGCTGCACTATAACTTGGTCCATGCACCAGTAAAACATGCCTCCAAAATAGTTGCCGAAGATGAAACCTGTAATGGGATAGTCCGGATGAGTGACGGGCTTCACCATGTGCAGGAACCCTTCGGGCACGCGGCTGGCAACACCCGACCATCCTCCTGCTTTGGCCAGCGCGACCATCGTCAAGAATGCCGAACCCAACACAAAGATCACCGTCTGGAAAGCGTCGGTGTAGACTACGGCGGCAAGACCGCCGGCGGCTGTGTAGAGCGCGGTGAAGATGCCGATGCTCCACATGACCATCTGGATATCCCAACCAAACAAGGTGTTGACCACCAGCGCTCCAGCCCACAGGGCAATGGAAATCTTGGTTAGGACGATCATGACCAGGAAGTAGCCTGAAAGCACCATGCGGGCTGCCAGGCTGAACCGGCGCTCCAGGAATTCAGGAATAGTGAAGATGCGATTCTTCAGATACTGAGGTACGAAGACAAAGGCCAACGTCAGGAGGCAGAAGCAGGCGACCCACTCGAAACCGCCCACAACCAGCCCTACCCGATGGGCTTCTCCGGCCAGCCCCACCAAGTGCTCAGCACTGATGTTGGTAGAGAAGAGGGAAGCGCCCAGGATCGGCCAGGTGAGTCGGCGGCCTGCCAGGAAGTAGTCTTCGCTGGTTTCCTTTCGCTTGGCAACGGAAAGACCAATCAGCAGCGTGATGATCAAGTAGCCGGCAATCGTGATCAGGTCGAGCGGGTGAAGAGAAGGCACGGGGTTGGATGCGACTTCAGCGAGAGGATTTTACGAGAACGAAGCCGAGACCTTCACTCTCATTTCGTGTGTTTCCTGAGAAAGGCCAGCATTTGAGGCCATGCTGCCTGCGTCGCTTTCAGATTGGCGCCTTCCCGCCCGCTCTGGGCTCGCAGAAAGCCATGTCCCGCTCCTTTGTAGATTTCAACTTCGTAGGTCTTCTTGAGTTTCTTCATTTCGGCGGCGGCTGGCTCGATGGTTGTGTTGACGCGCGCATCATCTTCGCCGTAAAGGCCTAAAACAGGCGCCTTGATTGCCGAAAGCGAGGCTGTGTCGGGCGCGGTGCCGTAATACACGATGGCCGCGTTGAGCCCAGGCTGTTTCGTCGCATACTCGAAGCTTCTGGCCCCTCCCCAACAATAGCCAACTGTAGCGGTCTTCTTGTTTCCAGCCGGAATCTTGAGGGCGTAGCCGCGCACCGCGTCTAATCGCGCCCGCACCTCCTCGGGTGTGAGCCCCCGAACGGCTTTGACGACATCGTCCCGGCTGGGAATCGAGTCGGTACACCCGCCATTAGGCCCCTTGCCGCAGATTAGATCAGGGGCAACGGCGATGAACCCATCTTCCGCGAGCTGGTCGGCAACGGCGCGAATCCAATCGCTGAGCCCGAAGATTTCGTGAATGACAATAACCACCGGCGTCTTGCCTTTGCGCTCCGGATAGACAACCCAGGCGCGAAGGGCCTTCTGGCCGGAACCCAGCTCTACGTCGAGGTATTCGCCGTGCCTGGGAGACTTTTCAAGCGACGCTTTAGCGTGCTCCTCGCCTGCCGGTAGTTTTTCATTCATCGCTCCCGAAGGGCCGGCGGCTGTCTGAAAGTGCATGAGCGCATGGTCCGCGTGAGGGTCTTTCTCAGCCTTGACCTGGAGAGTCCCTGTCAATAGCAGGACAGACAATGCTGCGGCCGGTCTTCGAAACTCCATGGGCATTCTCCTTATGTGGAACTCAACACAACTATGCCTCTGCGTGACGAACGGCGCCAGGTACTCCAACAGCGGCGGCCGCTAGTTCTAAAGCCGAGCGAGCCTCACTCGTTCGTCATAGAGTGCCGCACCTTCTCCCAGATCCGTTGTGCGGGCTCGGAGCAGGGCATTGGCACAGCGGCCATCGCTGTAATGTCCACCTTTCGGGAGGATCGCGACGTCGCGGCGTTGCTGCGCATCGTATCGAACTCGAACCGTCATGGAGCCGATCCTTGACTCCAAGCGGCACAGAGATCCGTCGGGCAAGCCACCAGCGGCATCGGGATGCACCGTCACCGTGGCAGGCCCCTGTTGAGGCGTTGCCCAGTGCGACGATTGCGACTTCTCTGTGGAGAGAGACATCATGAACAGTGGAAACTCAGGGTCGTCTGCTGAAATCGGCGGCTCGTCGGCGATCAGGTTCACCTTGCCAGAGGCGGTCGGGAATCTGCGGTCTTCGAAGAGTACGTTCTTGGGGATGGGATTGCGCACCGCACCGGCTTCGAGCGTTTCCAGAGTGATGCCGTGCGGAGCCAGTTTCGGGGCGATGAATCGCTGTTTCCACTCCCTGGCGGAGCCTGCCATGGCATCGGCCAGGCCGACTCGCCGGGCCAATTCCTGAACGATTTCCAGATCGCTTTTGACCCCTTCGGGCGGCGAGACGACTGGTCTGGCAACGCCGATCCAATGGTGGCCATAAGAACCCAGCAGATCGTCTGCCTCGAGCAGGGTTGTGGTGGGCAGCACAAGATGAGCCAGCTTCGCGGTGTCAGTGAGAAAAGAATCGACCACGACCACAAACTCGCGGGACCGCAAAGCTTGCGCGGTCGTCTCAGATTCCGGAAGCATCACAACCGGATTCCCGGCAGTGACCCACACTGCGCGGATCGGGGGGTTCGCAAGCTGCAGAACCTCTGACCCGAAAAGCGGCTCGCACACCGTGCGGGGCGCAGCCTCCTTGCCGCGAATGAACGAAGTGTCGAACGCCCCGCGGCGTTTGAAGTAGAACGAGACCCCACCCCCGGAGATGCCGATGTTTCCTGAAATAGCGCCAAGGGCATCGAGCGCCCGAACGATGCCGGCGCCATTGACACGGCGCCCCATACCCCAACCGACCAGAATGGCCGTGGGCTTTCCCGGACCGAGGCGCCGTGCCAGGTCGAGCGCCGACTCCTCGTCAACATCCGCTTGCACACACCACTCTCGCACGGTATGGCGCATCGCCAGGCTGCGAAAGCGATCGAAGTGGTCGCAGTAAGAAGGCGCCTGAGGGTCAATCCAGTTCTGTTCAAAGAGAATCCGGGCTACAGCCATTGCCAGCGCAAAGTCGCTGCCGGGGCGAGGCTGGATGAACCGCTCGCAAAGCGTTGCGGTCTTGTGGTACACCGGGTCCACGAGCACCAACCGAGCACCTTTAGCTCTGGCATCCATGAGCACGGGTGCGGTGTGTGGACTGGAGGTGAAGACGTTCTTACCCCAAAGAAGAATGTTCTTGGAATTGAGAAGGTCAAAAAGATCGTTGCTTTCTCTTTCGCCAAAGTCCAGTCCCTGGGCTGCATCTCCGGCCCCGGCACAAATGTCGCCTCGCTTCGTGGTCACGGGTCCGAACTTCTCGAAGAAATAGTCTGATAGATGTTTCACCAAGCCTAACGAGCCACCGCTTCGGTAGTGAAATATCGCCGCCGGTCCAGACTCTCTGCGAATCGCCGTGAGCCGCTGGGCTGCCAGATCGAGAGCCTCGTCCCAAGCAATTGGGTGGAACTCGCCATTGTGCCGGAGGAGTGGCGAGGTCAAACGCTGAGGCGAGTATTGGGTGGAAAGGAACAGGCTCGTTCGATAGCAGAGAAACCCGCGAGTGATGGGATGATCCTTGTCGCCTCGAATGCGAGTAATTCGCCCGTCTTCAATCGTAGCGACGATGCCGCAGACGTCCGGGCAGTCGCGGTTGCAAAGGGTCTTTTTGGTTTCGGTCATGTCGTTTCAAAGTATATCACTTTCCCTAGCGGAAGCTTCACACGACGTCGAGGCCAGGGATGACCGGTTCGTGCCCGGCTTTCGATTTAACGTGGCAATTTGCTTTGACCCGTCTGGGGATTTCCCATAGCATCCGGGCGACTCTCGAGTGCGAACCCAAATGAGGATTCAGAACACCGAGCTTCGGTTGGTGCAAGGCGACATCACGGAGCTAGAGGTGGATGCCATCGTTAACGCCGCCAACTCGCGTTTGATCCTTGGAGAAGGGGTCGCAGGTGCGATCCGCAGGAAAGGCGGGCCAAAGATCCAGGAAGAGTGCGACCGCATTGGCGGAGCCCCTGTTGGTACGGCAGTGATCACGACCGGTGGACTTCTAAAAGCCAGACATGTCATCCACGCCGTGGGGCCGCGCATGGGGGAAGGGAACGAGGACCGCAAACTGAGGGATGCAACGCTGAGCAGCCTGAAAGTCGCGGTCGATCGAGGCCTTTGCAGCATTGCGTTTCCGGCCATTAGCACAGGCATCTTCGGTTTTCCCCTGGACCGCTGTGCCCGAATCATGGTGGGTAGCACCGTTGAGTTCCTGGGAGTGCCCAGTGGCTTGACGGCGGTAGTGTTTTGTTTGTTCTCGGTAGATGCCTTTGCCATTTTCCAGTCGGAACTTGAACGTTGCGAGCGCGAGAGCAGGAAAGACCCTTGAAGCCATTGGTGACGCCAGAGGTTTCGGCAAGTGCCCAGACCGATGGGCTTAAGCGCGATCTCGGACTCGCAGACTGCGCGCTGCTTGTCATTGGCTCTGTGATTGGTTCGGGCATCTTCCTGACGCCCGGAAACATCGCCCGCACGGTGCAAAGCGTCGAAAGCGTCTTTCTGGTGTGGGTGGCAGGTGGCCTGTTGAGCTTTTTCGGAGCGCTAGCCTACGCTGAGCTTGGCGCCATGTTTCCTCGTGCGGGCGGCATTTATGTATTCCTGCGCGAGGCGTATGGCCCTTTGACCGCTTTTCTTTACGGCTGGTGCACCTTCTTCGTGATGCAAAGCGGCTCGGTAGCAGCCTTGGCTGCCGGATTCGCGATCTATCTTGGCTATCTTTCCGTTTCTCCCGTGGCCGCCAAGATTGCCTCCATCGGTGTGATTGGATTCCTGACGGCGATGAACTGCCTGGGAGTGCGCTCGGGCGCTCGGGTTCAGAACCTGTTAACCGTCATCAAAATGGGCTCGCTGGTTGGGATCTCTGTGGTGCTCTTTACGGCGAGTGGCGGCAGCTTTGCGCACTATTCGTACGTTCTGCCGACTTCTGCGGCGTTCTCCTGGAGTGCCTTTGGCATCGCGATGATCGCTGTGCTCTGGGCCTACGAAGGTTGGCATGTCTTGACTTACAACGCAGGTGAAGTGCGCAATCCGAGGAGAAACTTGACAGGGGGGCTGTTGCTGGGGACGCTGGCGATCGTTGTTCTCTATCTGACGGTGAATCTCGCCTATCTTTACGCGCTGCCATTCGAGCGCATTTCTGGCTCGCGCCGGCTGGCTTCCGACGCTATGGAGCTGGCCTTGGGGCCGGTTGGAGGGACGCTCATCGCGATTGCAATCCTCATTTCCATTTCGGGAGCAATCAACAGCAACACGATGGGTGGGCCGAGGGTGTATTTCGCAATGGCCCGCGAGAATCTTTTTTTCAGGCCGTTTGCTTATGTCCAGCCAAGGTATGTCGTTCCCACTTTGTCTATTGTGCTGCAGGGCGTGTGGGCAAGCTTGCTGACACTCGTCGGTAGTTTCGACCGGCTGTTCAGCTATGTGATCTTCGTCTGTTGGATCTTCTACGGGTTGGGCGGTTTGGCGGTTCTGGTGCTCCGTCACACGCGGCCCGAGCTGGACAGGCCCTACAAGACCTGGGGCTATCCTTTCGTACCGCTCCTCTTCGCGTTGATGGCTTTTCTCATCGTCGGAAACACTATGGTTAACGACTTCAAGAATTCGTTTTGGGGGCTTTTGGTAGTGTTTACTGGCCTGCCCGCTTATTGGTATTGGAGCCGGAAGAGGGAAGCCGCATAGACACGCTACGGCGCAGGAACTTAAGCGAAGTTCTGCCTGGGTCCAGCTGCAGGATTTGGTCAATCGTCATTGGTCCGTTTCCATTTCGGATTGAAATGAAACATGACCAATGAGAAATCACCATTGACCGATGACGAGGTGCTGTGAACTTCCTCCGAGACGTCCCAAATCGTCAATGAGTCGCCGATCGTGAATCGGCTTCCTGCCCCTTCGTTTCAGGCGTCTTCGTTCCAGCCCCTGACGCTTACGCCCGCCGCAACTCTTTCACTATTTCCTCTGCTGCCGTTCTTGCTTGAGCGACGGCACTGGCTTCGAACGAGATGGCTGCAACAACGGGATGCCCACCACCGCCGTAGCGCTCGCAGATGGCTGCCAGGTTGTGTTTGCGCTCGGCTTTCGACCAGGGGTTCCACCCGACGCCAACCTTCATGCGTTTGGGGCTCTGCATGAGGCTGACGGTATAGTTGGCCTCTGGGTGGAGGTAGTACGGAATGAACTTGTTGTATCCGTCCATGCCCGTGCCTACCAGATCGAAGAACAAGACTGCGTCCTGAAGCCGGCAAGCGTCGCGGATGATCCTGATGTTTCCGGCGTGCTGTCTCGCAATGGGTTCGTAGCGGGTCATCACATCCTGCCCATTGGCGACGCGGTTCAGCGAATCTCCGGCGAGGCGCCGGATGATTTCGTGTCGAAAATCAGGCTCGTGGCTGGCCTCAATGACGGCTGCGAGCTTCTGTGCAGGCTCGCCAACTTCCACCGCGGTTCGGGCGTCCCGATAGAGAGCTCCGTCGATAATGTCGGCCCAGTAAACGAGTTCCGACAGTCCAGGACAATCGAAGCCAAACTGCTGCCGAGCGATCGTGTCGAGGAGCTTCGTGCAAGATTTGTAGGACGGATCGTAGAACTTCCTGCCGCTGCGGTCTTCACGAAAGTGTCTTTCGTCCCGCGGCGTGAGAAACGCGCTGTGATGATGATCGAACCACCAGGTTAGCTGCTCTAAGCTACAGTACTTGAAGTCCACAATCGCGTTTTCTTCAGCATCGAAAAGCCCGGCGTGGAACTGTTCTCCTGCCTGGTGAGCCATTCCGACCAGTTTCACCTCGGCTCTGGGATTCACCTTGTCCCGATAGAAGCGCAGGAACACCGCCGCCGATGAGGCGCCGTCGAAACAGTTGTCGTGGTACAACAGGTTCAGTGTCATAACTTGAATGATTCCTGAATGGCGACTTGGCGGCGCGCGTAACTCGTCGGCTCGGCCTTCAAGCCGGTTCGCGCAGATTCGACTGTCTCTTGACAGCCATCAGGCTCAACCCGAAGGCGATTGCCATAAACAGGCTCCCGGTTAGATAAGGATACTGGAAACCGAGGGAGTCGAAGGTGAAGCCTCCCCAGACTGGGCCCAATATCCGAGCCAGACTCGCCAACGACTGCGCAACGCCGAGAATCCCGCCTTGGTCTTCGGTGCTGGCCGTCTGGGAAACCAGACTCGAGATAGACGGGTTCGTCGCTCCGTGTCCGGTAACCAGCAACAGCAGCACCAGCAGCAACGACTTCAGCCCGAGAGAATAAGGTAGCAAGCCGAGGCCGAAGATCATACAAAAAAGGCCCACGGCGATCAGGCGTCTCTCGCCGAATCGCCGTGCGAGCCTGCCTGTGAGTCCGCCTTGGATGATCGTGATGAGGACACCGATATAGGCGAACAAGTAGCCGTTGGCCCTCGCGTCGAAGGAGAATTTCCGAGCCGTCATTAGAGCGAACGTGGCTTCCAGGTTGGCGAACGCAAAGGTGGAGATAAAGAAGAGGATGAGAAAAATGCCTAACTCTGGATGCTTCAGACCCGCCCGCATCCGCTGCCAGCTCAGTGCGAGTTTCATACTCCGTGATTTCTCGGACCGATCGCGCGACTCAGGGAGCAGCCACCAGGCCGCACCGAAATTCGCCAGAGACAGCGCCGAAGCGAAGAAGGCGGGGGCAGCGTAGCCGAAGTGACTAAGCAACCCGCCGATCGCTGGTCCTACAGTGAACCCGAGTCCATAGGCAGCGCCTATCAGACCCATGCCCTTGGCACGCTGACTGGGTGGGGTCGAATCGGCGATATAGGCTTGCGCGGTGGAGATATTGGCGCCCGCGATACCGGCAAGGACTCTCGACAGAAAGAGAATAGGCAGCGACTGCGCCAGGCCAAACGTGAGATACGAGATTGAAGAGCCCAGCAGTCCGATCAGAATGACGGGGCGGCGCCCCACACGGTCCGAAAGTCTTCCCCACACAGGTGCGAATAGGAACTGCATCAGCGAGAACGAAGTGGAAAGCAGTCCCACCAGCAAAGCGTCAGCTCCAAAGTGTTGAGCATAGAAAGGCAGAAGTGGGAGAATGATGCCAAAGCCGATCAGATCGATGAATACGGTGACGAACAGGACGAACAGCGGGGATTTCTTCATTACTTGCAGGAGGATCAGGCGCGCGGCTGGATTTGGGTACAACGAGTTCCTGAGAAAGTTACTCCCAGAACACGGCTTGTGGAAGCAGTCGTAACCAGCCTGTCCGACACCCCACGGACGAACTGCGCGGAATCAGAAGCGGACGCACCGGACTCCGAGCGGCAGACTCTAGCAGACGGTCTGATTTGTCAACAAGCGGATTCTAGCGGTACCGGGCGTGTTCTCCGCAGAGGACCTCGTCCTTTGCGGAGGCCAAAGAAGGTCGGATGGTTAAGGCGGATCGGCAGGAGCTACTTTAGTTCAGCGCTGGCGGCCCGGGTGACTCGATCGATGCCATCGAGGGAGCCGTTGTTCAATCCCTTGTAAAGAACCTCTAGCTGGGCTCTTGCCGTTTTTGCGTAGGACTTGTTCAAGAGCGCCGCCTTCGCCAGGTTCTTCATCGCATTGGTGGTGTCTTGAGCGGACCAATAGCTCATGCCCAGATAATAGTAGGCTTCGTCGTTTCCGGAAAAATTCCGCAGACTTTTGTGATAAGCGCTGACCGCGGCTCCGTACTGCTTTCGGTCGTAAGCAGCCCTACCGATGATCGAATACGACCTTCCTTTTTCCTGTGACCATTGGGCAGCGGCGTAGCCTGTCGGGATCTCCTGATCGCTGTAGGCTGACATCATCTTCTGGCTGTACAAAGCCGCTTTCGGAATATTCCTCTGGCCGCCGTAGTAGTGAGAAAGCTTCGCCGCATAGAAGAAGGCGTCTTTCGGAGCCATCTCTGAGATACATTTCTCGGCGTAACTCGCAAACTTGGCGGGACTCTTCAACTGGTCGAACGAATGCGCCAGCAACTGGGCAACTTCTTTGCTGGGCTTTGCTTGGTAAAACGACTCTCCGTGCTTGATGGCTTTAGCATAGTCCTTGTTGGAATAGGCTGCTTCCGTAGCGAGCCCAAGAGCGGCTACATCTCCAGGTTTCAACTCCAAGAACCCTTCGGCCGCGGGAGCTAGCTTCGCCATGTCTTTCTGCTGGTAAAGCTGGTTCAGCAGTGCGGCGTAGGCTGCCATGGCGTGCTCGTTCAGCTTTGAATTCGGGCGGCTCTTGATAAACTGGCTCAAGCCTGCTGCACGGGCTTCCAGGTCAGGCAGGCTAAACGCCGTCTGAAACTGGTCGTATTCTTCTTTGGTATAACCTACATTGGGTACCGGTTTCTGCGCTTGCTTTTCCGCCTCTTCAATATCGACCGCCTCTTCTTCTTTCTCCTTAGGCTCTTCTTTCTTGCCCGGCTCTTCGTTTTTTTGAGCGGGCGCATCCTGAGAAGCCAGCAGCGAGACGGTTCCTACGTTCAGGCAGAGAACCGCCACTACAAGAGCTAACAAGAATTGCTGTTTCATGTTGTCCTCCGAAGCCAGAGGGTCAAAGCTCTGGAGTCCGCACGGACGGCAGACTTTCGAGACCTGCAGAAGCTGGCGAAGTGGCGCGATTATGAAAGCTTTGAGAGGCGGGTGTCAACAGGAAATCCGGAATCGCTGCCAGCTGGCAGAACGGCCGGCTAAAACTCACATACCCTAAGCAAATTTTCCCCGTGTGAAAGGGACTGCGCCAGTGCTGCCTTCCGGGCTCGGTATTCGAAGATGGCCGCCAGTTGCGGGCTGGCGAAAGTTTCGTGCAATTGGTAGGAAAGCTGCAGAGGAAAGGCCGCACCACGAAATCCACAAACTCATTGAAGCCTCCGGCTTCGATGGGGCCCCCCAACCATCGCGGCTTCGTCAGAAGCCGCGATGGTCCCCCCTTCGTGCCGGCTTTTCGTTCGCGTCTGACGAAGGGTGAACCGCGAAGACGCCCACCGAATCTGGGGTTTCGGGCGATTCACGCCCGGAAATCCGATTGACAAGGGAATTTCGCTGTTGTATAAGGCCGATGCGTCTGTGAGACGGCGTTTCAATAGATCCCGATTGCACACTTTATCAAGGAGAGGACAACGTGAATAAAGCAGACCTGATCGAGAAGATCGCAAAGGATGCTGGCATCAGCAAAACCCAGGCCGACGCTGCCATCAACTCGGTACTGTCGGGGGTTGAGGGCGAGTTGAAGAAAGGTGGCCGCGTTACTCTGGTCGGGTTCGGCACCTTTTCCGTTGGCGCGCGCAAGGCCAGAACGGGTCGCAATCCTCAGACGGGCAAGCCAATCAAGATTGCAGCGAAGAAAGTAGCAAAGTTCACGCCGGGTGCGGAGCTGAAGGCTGCGGTTAACAAGAAGAAGTAGGTCCTTCTTTGTTCCAGGCCAGCGTTTAGGGCAGCGCGAGCTGCCCTTTTCTTTCCCTTTACTCTCCTCCTTCCACGAACCCTCCTCAGGTGCTCGTTTCCAGCGGCTCCATTCTCAAACGGATCTTCCTTTAGCTTGGAGCGACGACTTTCCCGGCAATGTCAGGATTGGCGAGGGTTCCATCGCAATCGCAGGCACGGAGTCGCCTGACTACAAGCTATTTCACCGGCAGAGGAACCCGAAGCGCAGCGAGGATGCGCCGTTGCTGCGGGTCGGGTTTGGGTAGACGCATGACGGTAAGCTT
>VFZK01000083.1 GCA_016871215.1 Acidimicrobiia bacterium
CGCTGCGCACGGGGGTGCAATGGCGTAAGATCTGCTTTGGCAACCGCAGCGCCAACGGGGAGCTGGCCACGGCGCGCTTGTTGACGGTCGCCGGAACCTGTGATCTGCAGCGTCTCAATATCTTGGCCTATCTCTCCGCCGCGATTGCTTGCCATCGCCGCCGTCAACAGGTGGCCTCACTGCTTCCCCGATAGTTACACCCTGAACTGTTACATCGAATCGTTCCTCGCGTGACCCAGCTGGGCGAGGGTGTGCCTTGTTTCCTACGCGACTCCCGAAAAACGCCCAGAGCTACCCTCACGTCACCACGACGGCAGGTGATCGGCGATCTCTGACCCAAATCCGGTTCCGAGCCATCGCCTCGAGAGCCGCTCGACTCGGTCTCCCGACTTGCGACCTCTCACAGAAGCGTAGGCGTTTGCACTCGCGGGACAACCAGGGCGTACCGTAAGCGCACTCTAGACAGTCCAAGCTACGGGTCCAAGCTCCTCCCTTGCAATCAAGGTGTCTTTCCCCTAACCTGGGTGGCGATGAATCCGACACCCACTGCGTTTCAGACACCCGTTGCATCGATTCAGGAGAAGCATCCTCCAGGGCTCTATGTCCTCTTCACGACCGAACTGTGGGAGCGCTTTGGCTTCTACACGCTGGGCGCCATGCTGGCCCTTTACCTCCGGGATCCCGCCGAAGGCATGGGTTGGGCCGAGCAGGATGCCACAACGCTGTTTTCCTACTACTTGATGTTCGTTTATGCCAGCCCACTGATTGGCGGCTGGCTGGCCGACAAGTGGACGGGCCACCGGCTCGCGATCACTGTGGGAGCCTTTTTCTTTGGCGCCGGATACTTCCTGCTCTACGTTCCATCGGTTGCGGTCCTTTATCTGGCCTTGACGTTGGTCGTTATCGGTAATGGGTTTTTCAAGCCGAACGTCTCGGCAATGGTGGGCAGCCTCTACACCGAAGGAAGCCGGCTCAAGGACTCCGCTTATAACATCTTCTACATGGGCATCAACATCGGCGCCTTTCTGGCGCCAGTAGTTGCGGAGTTCATGCGCCAGCGGTTCGGATTTCGTTTGGCCTTTACGGTCGCTGGGTTGGGGATGATCGTCTGCATGATTACGTTCTGGTCCTTTCGGAAACACGTTGTGACTCTCGATCAAAGTGAGGCACACCCTTCTCAGAAAGACCCGCTTCGACACTCCATGCCGATCGACTCGGTGCCCGATTCGACCAGAATCCTGGCGCTCATTCTCATCTTTGGCATTGTCATTGTTTTCTGGATGGCCTTCCACCAGAACCAGCTGACCTTGACCTACTTCGCGAACGACAACACCGACTGGTCAGCCTGGGGCAATGTGTCTGGCGTCATCTCGAACGCAATCAATCCCTTTTGGATCATCACCCTTACGTTGCCGCTGATCAGTTTCTGGCGGTGGCTGGCAAAGAAAGGTCTGGAGCCCTCGACTCCCGGGAAGATCGCCATTGGCATGCTCTTGACGGCGGTCTCCTTCTACGTCATGGCAGCTGCCGGTCTGGCAGGGGGCAACACCGGAAGAGTCTCACCCTGGTGGCTTATCGGCGCCTACGCCATCGTTTCGCTGGGCGAGTTGATGTTGTCGCCGATGGGCCTTTCGCTTGTGTCCAAGGTCGCACCGGCGCGAATGCGCGGCTTGATGATGGGTGGCTGGTTCGCTGCGACCGCGATTGGAAACAAACTCACTGCGATCGGCGTCTACTGGCGTGTTTGGGACCACTCCACTTTCTTCTTCGTCCTAGCCACGATGACGTTGTTCATGTCCGGCGTCTTGTGGCTGCTGTTGAAGCCTCTCAAGAAAGCGATGCCTGGCATCTAGCCGGAATCTCAGCGGCACGGAGCCGGCTTCAGGACTGGCACCCATAGAAACTTTTGTGACCAACTCGAAACAGGGTGGTTTCGGTACATGAGAGAGCAGAGTTCTCACTTCCCTCCTTCGTAGTTTTGCCCTCAGGATCCGCAAGAAATTCGTTCAAACTCGTTGAACAAAAGCTGAATCTTCCGGTCACAGTTTCCGATACGGTGGTTGGCGGCGTTCAGGATGCCTAGCTCATGAACCACCGCCTTCGACCTACCCCAACGATCTTAGCTCACAGGGCACCCTTGGTGAGAGGCTCATCCACGGGGTGCGACCTTACCGAAAACGCAGAAGCGTGATTCATGAAGCAGACTTTTGAACGAAGGTTGGCGAGCGGGCTACTCCTCGCACTCGCCGCGCTGTGCGTCGCCGGGTTGGTGTCGTACCGCAGCACTCGCGAGTTTGCAGATGCAGGCAAAGCGGTCGCCCGCAGCCAGGAGGTCTTGCAGGAACTCCATGCCATCTTGTCGTCCGTCAAGGAAGCCGAAACCCGCCACTTGGCGTTCTTCGCAACAAGATTCGAGGCGCCGTCAGCTGCCAAGGAACCATCCGGTATCGGTCTCCGTTTCGATCGCCTCAAGAAGCTGGCCGGAGGCGATCACGAGCGTCTTCAGAGTGTCCGGCGGCTCGAACAACATGTCTGGAGCGAGCTCGACATGCTGCAACGCCTCCGCGACTCCCGCAAAAAGGGGGCGGCACGGGAGGTTGGAGAGACTGTCGATTGGCACTCCGTGTCAGCTCTCGCTGAGCGAAGTGAAGTGACCGCGGCGGCGATCGCTGCCTCTGAAAACGCGACCCTCCAGCGGCTCACGGAAGCGGTTCGAATCAAAGCGCGCCGTTCGTCTCATGCCTTTCTGGCCCTGGCAGCACTTACCGCCTTGATCATTGGTATTGCGTTCTATCGCTTGTCCAGCAATATGCAGGACCGGCGCCGCACGATGGAGCGATTGCGCCACAGCGAAGAGCGCTATCGCCTGCTCGCTGAGAACTCACTCGACCTGATCTCCTTGCTGGACCACCACGGCAGCCTGATCTACGCCTCGCCGTCTCACGAGACGGTCCTGGGCTACGATCCAGCCCGGCTTGTTGGACAAGGCCTCCCCGTGTTGATCCACCCAGAGGATCTCTCGCTCGTTCGGCTCGCCATCGGGCGCTTGCCGGAAAAGGGGCCGGGAAAGCCCATTGATGTACGCTTCTGCCGGGCTTCGGGAGAGTGGGTCGATGTCGAACTGCTGCTTTCGACGTTTTCCATCCGAGGCTTTTTTGGCGGCCGCGTGTTGCTGTCCGCACGCAGCATCGCAGAGCGGAAGCGGGCACAACAGGAAAGGGAGAAGCTGATTCAAGAGCTGCAGGAAGCCTTCGCGAAGATCAAAGTGCTCAGTGGCTTTCTTCCGATCTGCGCCTCGTGCAAAAAGATCCGCGATGACCAAGGGTATTGGAACCAATTGGAAGCTTATATTCAGAGCCACACCGGAGCACAGTTCTCTCATGGCATCTGTCCAGATTGCGCGGCCGCGCTCTACCCGGAACACTTCACCAAAGGAGCTTAGGCACGCGCCTGTCTGTTGAGGAACCTGTTAGAACGACGGACAGCCGAAGTTGGGGCCGGGTTAGGCAGTCTCGCCCGTAGGACTCGGGCGAAGGGTGGGTAAGAAAACTGAGGAATGGCAAGCGATGAACAGGTCCGTGGAACGGGCGTTTACGCTCGAGCTTAAACAAACCACTCAACACATTCACAGCAGCTTGGATGCGATCCTCGTCGATTCAGGGGAGACGATCGTCGAAGCAAATCAGGCGTTCCTCGACTTGCACGGGTACTACCGCGCAGCTGATCTCGAGGGAAAACCGCTGGAGCTGGTCGTAGCCGACGAAGACAAAGAGCGGATTCTGAGCGTCCGGCGCCGCTGGTTACGCGGCGAACCCGTCCCATCAATCCTCGAGTTTCGAGGGTTGCGCAAGGACGGCATGCTGGTCGATGTCGAAGCGTTCGTGACCTTGATGCATGCAGGAGGCCAGCCCCGTTTTGTAACGTTGCTTCGCGACGTTGGCTTGAAGAAACTGACCGAGCGGGCGTTGCTCGACTCGGAAGCGCGCCTTCGCACCGTGGTAGAGAGTTTGGGGGAAGGGCTCTTGATCACCGACCTCGACGATGTCGTACAGATCGTCAACGCTCGAATGCTGGCGCTGACGGGCTTCAGCGAGGAGGAAATGAAAGGCCAGCGGGCATACGAGCTACTGCTTCCACCTTCGGACTGGGGCCACGTGCTCAGCCGCCACGAGCGTCGAACCCAAGGAATCACTGAGCGATTTGAGACACAGCTCTTTCGCAAGGACGGAAGCACCTTCTGGGCCGAGATCAAGGCGTCTCCGCTGTGCGATCCAGCGGGCATCATCATCGGCACGCTTAGCGTCACGAATGACATCAGCGCGCGCAAGCAGGACGAAGAACGGTTGAAGTTTCAGGCGGAAGTGCTGTCCCAGGTAACAGAGGCCATCATCGCAGTCGACAACGACCTGGCGGTGACCTATTGGAACCATGGCGCCGAGGAGCTGTATGGCTTCAGGTTCTACGAAGCGCTCAACCGCCCGGTTCGGGAATTGATACGCGGCGACTGGCCAATGGCGAACTCGCCGAAAGAGACCGTGTTGGACTCCATGAACGTTTGGAGAGGAGAGGCGGCTCATCGGCGAAAAAACGGCGACGATGTGATTGTCGAAGCAGCCGTTCGCAGGCTCAATGATGCTTCCGGGCAAGCGTGTGGCTATCTCGCTGTCATCCGCGATATCAGCGAGCGGCGCAGGGCGGAAGCAACGTTGCGCCAGAAGGAAGAGGAACTTCGTCAAGCTCTGAAGATGGAAGCCGTTGGTAAACTCGCAGGAGGTGTCGCCCACGATTTTAACAACTTGCTGACGGCTATTGGGGGCTACAGCGAGATGATGTTGTTGTCGCTGAACCCAAAAGATCCTATGCGTAGCGACGTCGAAGAAATCAAACGCGCCAGCCGGCGGGCAGCTGACCTGACCCGGCAGCTGCTGGCGTTCAGCCGTAAGCAGGTGCTTCAACCGCAGGTTTTGGACCTGAATGCGGTGGTACTGGGCATGGACAAGATGCTGCGCCGGCTCATTGGGGCCGATGTCGAGCTGGTCACAGTGCTGGAGCCATCCCTTGCCCCGGTCAGGGCCGACCGCAGCCAGATCGAGCAGGTGATTCTCAATCTCGCGGTCAATGCTCGCGATGCGATGACGCGAGGCGGCAAGCTCACGCTGAAGACCACCAATATTGAAGCGGGAGCGCCAGGCGTCCCGGCAGGGGTCTCGCGACCCGTACTGCTAGCGGTCAGCGACACCGGTTGCGGCATGGATGCCGAAACTCAAGCCCGCATCTTCGAACCGTTCTTCACAACCAAACAGCAGGGTAAAGGAACCGGCCTTGGCCTCTCGACCGTTTACGGCGTCATCGAACAGAGCGGTGGACGCATCGTTGTCGAAAGCGAGCTGCTGCACGGTACTACGTTTCGCATCTATCTTCCGCAGGCAGAAGTCGAACACTCAGCTGCCGCCGAACACGGACAAATGGACCTGCCCATCGGCACCGAGACCGTCTTGCTGGTGGAAGACGAAAGCATTGTTCGAAACCTGGTTCATCAGGTGCTGGAACGCAGCGGCTACAAGGTGTTGGAAGCTCAGCATGGCGCCGAAGCACTGCGAATCGCTCTGCAACACGAAGGGCCAATCGACCTCCTGCTCACCGACCTGGTGATGCCTTTGATGGGCGGGAAAGACCTCGCCAAGAGGCTTCATGGCATGCAGAAAGCCATCAAGGTGCTTTATATGTCAGGGTATACTGACGATTCAGCGATCCACCAAGGAGCGCTGGAACCGGGAACCGACTTCATTCAGAAGCCATTCACGCCCGATGCGCTTTCCCGCAAGGTTCGCAGCGTGATCGACAGCTGAATCCGCATTGGTTGTCCACGGTTTGCTTTGTGTGGAGCGGCTGGCCTGGTGAGCTCGTGAACGTGCGAAGGGAGCCCTCAAGCAATCGCAGGAGAGCGCCGGTCTCGCGCAGCATCCGGATTCTTTTCGAAGACGACGAGATCCTGGTTGTCGACAAACCGGCAGGGTTGCTGACGATCTCCACCAACAAAGAGAAGAATCGCACGCTCTACGCTCATCTTTTCGATCACGTCAAGAGCAAGCGCCCGCCTGAAAAGCTCTTCATCGTTCACCGCCTCGACCGCGAAGCATCCGGGCTTCTGGTCTTCGCCAAATCGGAGACTGCCAAGCGCCGGTTGCAAGATCAGTTCAAAGGACACAGCACCCACCGGATCTATCGTGCTGTGACCGAGCGCCGGATGCCGCACGACCGCTACACCATCGACTCCTATCTGGCGGAGAATCGGATTCACCGCTCCTACTCCACTCGTGATCCCAGCCAGGGACAGCGGGCGGTGACCCATGTGAGGGTGTTGAGACGGACACGCCACCGGACTCTTGTCGAAGTGGAACTTGAGACAGGGCGAAAGCATCAGATTCGAGCGCACCTGGCAGAGCAAGGCCACCCGATCGTCGGTGACCACGCCTACGGAAGCCTCTACAATCCGATTCGCCGTCTAGCTCTCCACGCCGTCAAGCTGGCCTTCAAGCATCCGCAGACGGACAGACTCCTCGTGTTTGCGTCTGCCGCGCCCAAGCAGTTCGATGACTTGGTTTGACGCCGGACCTCCTGCACGTGCACAGTGCAAGCTGCGCCCACCCGCCTAGGCTTCCGTCTCCAGAAGGCGAAGCAGATAGCGGCCGTATTCGTTTCCCTTCATCGTCTCGGCCACACGACGCACCTGCGCGGCATCGATGAACCCCATTTTCAGCGCAATCTCTTCGAGGCAGGAAACCATCAGCCCCTGGCGGTCCTGAATGGTTTGAATGAATACAGAGGCCTGCAACAAGGATTCGTGAGTTCCTGTGTCGAGCCAGGCAATCCCGCGTCCGAATTTCTCGACATGCAACTGGCCCGCTCGCAGGTACTCGAGGTTGAGATCGGTAATCTCCAGTTCGCCCCGTGGGGAGGGGTTCAACCGGGAGGCGATGTCAGACACCTGATTGTCGTAGAAGTACAAGCCGGGTACTGCGTAGGAAGACAGCGGGCGGACGGGTTTTTCCTGCAGTGAGTGAGCCTTCCCAGTGCGGTCAAACGCAACCACTCCATAACGCTCCGGATCGCGAACCTGGTAGGCGAAAATGGTTGCGCCGTTCTCGCGCTGCGAGGCACTCTGGATATAGTGGGGTAGCCCGTGCCCATAGAAGATGTTGTCCCCCAAGACCAGGGCAGCTGGCGATTCGCCAAGAAACTCTCGCCCGATGAGGAAAGCCTGCGCCAGCCCGTCAGGACTCGGTTGGGCGGCATACTGAAGCTCGATTCCCCACGTGCTGCCGTCGCCCAACAAGCGCTTGAAGCCCGGCTGCTCATGAGGCGTCGTGATGACGAGGATGTGGCGAATTCCAGCCAGCATCAACACCGACAGCGGATAGTAGATCATCGGCTTGTCGTAGACCGCCATGAGCTGCTTGCTCACTGCTCTGGTCAGAGGGTAGAGGCGGGTGCCGGATCCCCCAGCGAGCACAATTCCCTTTCGCATTCCATCATCTCCCTATTCAGACTGAAGGCACTTCATCCAGCGATTCGCTGGCTTCCGAGCTTGGAACACCCTAAGCTCACCGAATCGCGACCAGCCCGCGTGGATCGGTAAGAGGACACAACTTGCCGACCCACAGAAGTATCGGCATGCACCTCGTTTTTCAGGGCGCGCCAAGTATAGCAGAGCGTCTGCTCAGAGGAGCGAACCCTTGTGCAAGCTTCAGCCCGCGCCTGGACCGATGCGGACGGATTTCGGCTGGCGTTTGCAGACCTGGGCCGCTATGATGTGCCCCTTTCCAAAAAGATGGCCTCAGTTCAGCGCCCAATACTCTGTGTCGCGAGGTTCTACATGGACAAATTCAAACAGCTGATTCGAAACGTCCCGGATTTCCCGAAGAAAGGGATTCTGTTTTACGACATCACAACTCTGTTGAAGAATGCAGCGGCTCTGAAAGAAGTGATCGATCAACTCAGTTCTCGCTTCCGCGCTCAGAAGATCGACCTGGTGGTGGGGGTTGAATCGCGAGGTTTCATCTTCGCTCCCGCATTGGCATGCGATTTGGGCGCCGGTTTCGTGCCGGTGCGCAAGCCTGGCAAGTTGCCGGCCGAAACGATCAAGGTCACCTACGACCTGGAATACGGGACAGACACGCTGGAAATGCACAGGGACGCGATTCGTGCGGGACAGCGAGTGTTGATCGTGGACGATCTGTTGGCAACCGGCGGGACGGCCGCAGCCGTCACTCAGCTGGTTCAACAGTTGGGGGGTGAGGTTGCAGGCCTGGCATTCCTGGTTGAACTGGATTTCTTGAACGGGCGGAAAAGGCTCGACGGCTACGACGTCTTCAGCCTGATTCGATATCAAAGCTGATGCTGGGTGGAGAAATGCCGGCGTGTCCTGGCCACCGTTGTCTGCTTCAAGGCTCGGTGGAGAACTGAGACAAGATCTTAAGGAAGTCCCGCTCGCAGAACAGAAAAGCGTCGACGACCCCCGGGTCAAAGTGCTTTCCACGATCGGTCAGAAGGCGCCTTTTGGACTCTTCCGGACTGACTATATCCTTGTAGACGCGTTTCGACGTCAGCGCGTCGTAGGCATCCGCGAAAGCCACAATGCGAGCGCACAAGGGAATCGACTGGCCCGAAAGCCCGAAAGGGTAACCAGAGCCGTCGAACTTCTCGTGGTGGTGGTAGGCAATCTCCTTGCCCAGGGTCAAGAAAGACCGCCCGGGTAGTTTGCTCTCGGCCGCTTTGAGCGCGTCGCCCCCGATGATAGTGTGCTTCTTCATGATCTCGTACTCGTCCGAGGTAAGCTTTCCAGGTTTGAGTAGGATGCTGTCTGGTATCCCGACCTTGCCGACATGGTGCAGAGGGCTGGACTTGTACAGAGCGTCAATGTAGCTGTCGTCAATCTCATTCCGGTAGGGAGAGATGGTTGCCATATGCTCTGCCAGAATCCGGCAGTATTCCCGCATCCTCTCTAGGTGCACTCCCGTTTCAGGATTACGGCACTCGGCCAGCTTCGCAAAACCGATAATGGCCGCGTCTTGAGCCGACTGTACTTCCCAAAGCCGGTCAATCAGCTGTTGCTCCATGTTTTTCTTGTCCGTGATGTCACGAACGACAAAGACATCGGCAAAAGCCTTCCCCCGCGAATCCTTAACCCGGCTGATGGTGAGGTTGGCGTACCACTCGGTGCCATCCTTGCGGCGGTCGACGACCTCGCCTGACCAGTAACCGCTGGAGGTCAGCTCGTAGGCTACTCTCCGGGCGAAGTCCATCGACGAACGGTTCACCTTCAGGATCTCCGGGACGGTGCCCATCAATTCCTGTCGTGTGAAACCCGTCAGCCGCTCGTAGGCCGGATTCACCATGATGATGCGGTTTTCGAGATCGGTGATCATGATCCCATCGATCGTGCTACGTACGATGTCTTCGAAAAGGATCGACTCCACCATGCCGATCTCGACGCGTTCGCGGAGAGATTGGCGGTCGGTCTGTTCTTTCAAGTATTGCTGACGTTTCTTCAGCGCCCCGTCCACCGTATCGACGATTTCACCGGCAGTCGGCGGCTTGACCAAATAGTCGTAGGCGCCGTTCTTCAGCGCGCAACGCACTTGCATGCTGTCGTTCTGGCCACTCACCAGGATGACGGCGACGTCCGGGTAGCTGGTGACAACGTCTCGCAGCAGGTCGAGCCCGGATTGTTCCGGCATGATCAGGTCAGTCAAAACGCAGCTGTACGGCTGGTTTTCAGGTAAAGCAGCGCCTCTGAAACTGAGCCCGCTTGGTCGCACGCATAGCCTTTCGTCCGCAGCACTTCCACAATAGCCCGGCGCACGATGGTGGTCGTCATCGACAATCAGAACACGGTCATCTCTTCTGGAGGAGTTCTGGCTCGCCGGCATCGTCATGGTCCCACTCAACGGCGCGCTCTGGGTTTGGCTTTCCATAGAGGAAGGACACGTTCAGGCTTGGCAAAACGGAGCACAGACGGAAGTCTAAGAGAGTGTTTAAAAAGGCGCCCTTTGGTTCGTAGTCCCGCCTTTAGGCGGAAGGAAATGCTGTGGTTCCGGCTAAAGCCGGGACTACAAACGTAGCTGACTTCTTGAACCAGGCCTTTCTAAACACCCTCTAAGCCGCTGCGGGCTAGCTGCGATACAGCGTCGCAATGAAAGCCAAAAAATGAGTGCTCCCTAGCAACGTTGATATCGGCGCGAAGTGACCTCACTTTAGCCTTTTTGCACGTGTCAGGTGACAGTCTGGAGAGCTGTGTGAGACTCAGATCAGCGGAATGAAGAGGCGGCTCAACGCGCAGAAAAAGCAGCGCTCAGCAACTGGTGGAACCCATCGACTCTTGATTGCCAAAACGAGGCGCCAGGCTGGAAACCCGCCGGCTGGCGTGGTTCTGCCGCAGTCACGAATAGTTCAGACAGCCTAAGGCTTAGTCGCTCCGTGAATCGCCGCTTCGACTCTCAAGGTTTCCGGGTCCGAAGGAAAGTATTGCTTCATCAGATCCAGGTATTGCCTGGCGCGTTCCACGTCGTCGTGGCGGAGCGCGATTTCAGCCAACAGTGCAAACGCGCGGGACGACTCCTGGGGGCCCAGCCGAGTCGCCGTTTCAAGAGACTCCTGAGCTTTCACATAGTCCTGTTTCCGGAAGTACAGTTCGCCCAGAAAGCGATGTGTCGAGGCCAATCCGGGCTCGGCTTGACGAGCGGCTTCCAGGCTTTCAAGACCCGACTGGATTTGTCCCAACT
Organism: Acidimicrobiia bacterium; assembly: GCA_016871215.1. Taxonomy (GTDB): domain Bacteria; phylum Acidobacteriota; class Terriglobia; order Versatilivoradales; family Versatilivoraceae; genus VFZK01. Next base: position 10,785 of record VFZK01000083.1, read on the forward strand.
CCAGGAAGACGCTTGCCAGGTTCACGTGCGTCTTGGCCAATCTGGGGTTGAGCTCAATCGCCCGCCGGTACGACTGAGCAGCTTGTTCCCATCGCCGTAATTTTTGGTACTGCACACCCAGGTTGTTGTGGGCTTCGAAATAGTCAGGCTGCTCGAGGATTGCCTTCTGTAAAAGAACAATCGCCTTTTCAGGTGCGCCACGCGCACTCTCCTTGGCTGCCTGCTCGAACGCCCGCAGTGCTTTTCGCGAAACTGCGCTCGACGGTTCCTTCGACACACCGTAGTTTGGATTGGAAGCCTGTGTGACGATTTCACGCACTGACGCCGAATCTCGATTCAGCGTGATTTCCAGAAAGACCAGGGTTGGTGTCGGGTAGCTCTTGACCTCGACCGGTCGTCCAATGGTGGCCTCGTTCTCGCGCTCGAGCGTCAAGAGATATTTTCCAGGCAGGACGTCCTCGAAAGCGAACGTTCCTTCGTAGGCCAACTCTCGTTCACCCAGTTTTGTTCCGTCGATCGTCGAGAACTCTACTTTGGCGGCTCGCAGGGGCTGCCCACCAATTGGAATTACCCTGCCCCGCACGGAGTGCTGGATCGTGGTTGTTTCCCGGTCCTTTGGAGAACTCAAAAGGACATCCAATGCCAGGAGTGCGACAAGAGTAGGCACTACTGGCAGGGCAAGCCTCAGTGTAAGCCGTAGGCCCCCCAGGCCCCGGTCCTGACCAGCTCGACGGAAGTCTTGCCCTTCCAGTCGCACGCGTTTTGGGCATTCTTCGCTGCTTCCGCAACTCCCACCTGCCTTGCGATCAGAAGAGAAGCCAAAAGCGGCCTGGTTACCTGTGCAGGCACCGATCGTCGCCAAGGCCGGGAGCTGCGCTTTCGAGTGGAGATCGCGACTTAGGAGCGCCGCGAGGCGCCTTCCAGCGACGGTACCCACCTTCACCGTGATACTGCCAAGAAGTACACGACGTTTTTCGCTCAATTTCAATTCTTTCACTCCGCAGGCGAAACGATTGCATGAAACAAGCACTGTCCGACAACCTGAGTGACATCAACCGAATCAATCAGTTACCGTCATGGTCCACTTTGCTCGCAGCTGAGCAAACCGGTCTAGGCAGCAGAGTGCTACGGCGTTTGGGGGAACTGGCGCGGAGGACAACGAACTCCTTGACTCAACAGCAGATTTGTTGTCCCATCTGATCCCAAGCCAGGTCTCGATGAGGATGTCATGGCAGACACCGGCGCCGAACGAAGGAATTTCGCTCGAGAACGCACCCATATTAAGGTGGAACTCCTCAAGGACTTAAAACGAGTGAAAGGGATCATGGAGTACGTCAGTTTCGGCGGCGCATTCGTCCGTCTGTCCAAAACTTTTCTGCCGGACAGTACCTTGCAAGTTCAGTTTACGGTGCCCGGAGAATTCAGTCCATTCAAAGGAAATGCCAAGGTCGTCTGGGTCAAGAAAGACAAAGCCATTGGCATTGAGTTCGTCGATCTGCCCGCCTCAGAGAAACTGAAACTGGAAAAACTGCTCCTCTCTTTGTGAGCGCGCCTGCTCACTTCGGCCTGCGTACAACTTGCGATGATCTGTCCCTTTTGAGCAGAACGCCCAAGGCCAAGGGCCAAACTCCTTGACGCTTTTTCAAGGCTGAGTCTATCATCGCGTTTTGCGTCTCCGCCGGAATTCCGCTTTGCATGAGCTCACTCCATGGGGATTGACAAGATCGTTGTTTGCGGCGCCCGCCAGCACAACCTGAAGAACATCAACGTCGAGATTCCTCGCAACCGTTTGACCGTCATCACCGGGCTAAGCGGATCGGGGAAATCTAGCCTGGCTTTCGATACGATTTATGCCGAAGGCCAGAGGCGGTACGTTGAGTCGTTGTCGGCATACGCCAGGCAGTTCCTGGACCAACTGGAACGTCCCGATGTTGATTCCATCGAAGGCCTCAGTCCGGCCATTTCGATCGAGCAAAAAACCACCAGCCGCAGTCCGCGCTCAACCGTGGGCACGATCACCGAAATCTACGACTACCTGCGCTTGCTGTACTCTTCGATCGGCATTCCCCATTGCCATAAATGCGGCCGATTGATCGCCAGGCAGTCTCCCCGACAGATCCTGGAACACATCAAGGGCCTTCCGGAGGGCGAGCGGGCCATGGTGCTTGCCCCAATCGTGCGCGGGCGGAAAGGCGAGTTCAAGAAGCAGCTCGAAGAGTTGTCACAGAATGGGTTCGTCCGCGCCCGTATCGACGGCAGCCTTTGTAATCTGGACGAAACGATTCGCCTCGACCGGCACAAGAACCACACGATCGAGGTTGTGGTCGATCGCCTGTTGATCAAGCCTGGCATTGAAAAGCGGATCGAGAATTCCATCGATGCGGCGATGAAGCTCACCAAAGGGATTGTCTTGATTGCGATCGTGGGAGGCGAGGAACGGCTGTATTCTGAGAAACTGGCGTGCGTCGACTGTGGGATTTCGATCGCCGCCGTCGAGCCTCGGACCTTTTCCTTCAATAGCCACTACGGCGCCTGCCCAAAATGTTCGGGGCTGGGGCACAAGTTCGAGATCGATGCCAGCCGGGTGATTCCACATCCAGCGAAGTCGGTCCTCAACGGCGGGCTCGCGCCTTGGAACGACGACCTGCCGGCTGAACTATTGGAGTTTCTCAATGGGATCGGAGATTACTTTGGCGTAGATCTGAACCAACCGTTCGAGTCTCTGCCATCGAAGGTACAGAGTGCCATCTGGAACGGTGTCACCCACGCTCCGAATCTGGAGGACGGCATCCTTCGGCGAATGCAAGACAGCTTCGCCGACGGGTTCGAAGAAGAGCAAAACCTGGAAGCGTTCATGGTTTCCAAAGACTGCTCCGCCTGCAGCGGGCTGAGGCTGCGTCCCGAGAGCCTGGCCATACGGATCGCCGGGATGTCCATCGCGGATCTGACGGCTCTTTCCATTGGCGAAACGTTGCAGATCATTCGAGGCCTACAGCTCACGGAACGCGAAAAGGCAATCGCTGGACGCATCGTCCACGAAGTGATCGAAAGGCTGGAATTCCTGGCTGCGGTTGGACTCAACTATCTCAGTTTGTCCCGCTCGGCGGCCACGCTCTCGGGAGGAGAGGGCCAGCGCATACGGCTGGCAACGCAGATCGGCTCGAAGCTTCGTGGTGTTCTCTATGTGCTGGATGAGCCCTCGATCGGGTTGCATGCGCGCGACAACCAGCGCTTGCTGGCCATGCTGGAACAATTACGGGATTTGGGGAATACGGTGCTGGTCGTCGAGCATGACGAGGAGACCATTCGCCGGGCTGACCACATCGTCGATCTGGGTCCCGGCGCTGGCAAAGCGGGAGGCGAAGTCATCGCTCAAGGAACGGCAAGGGACGTCGCTCGGAATCGACAGTCGGCAACCGGACGCTACCTATGCGGGGAAATGAGCATTGAAATCCCCGCGCAGCGCAGGAAGCCCAACGGCGGCGCGATCTTCGTCAGAGGTGCTTCGCAAAACAATTTGAAACAGATCGATGTCCGCTTCCCCTTAGGAGTCTTAACGGTCGTGACGGGGGTCTCCGGATCTGGCAAGTCTTCACTTGTGAACGACATCCTGTACCGGGCGCTGGCTCGGAAGCTATATCGCGCGTTGGATTTGCCGGGCAAACATCGCGACATTCAAGGTATGGAACTGGTCGACAAGGTAATCGAAATCGACCAATCTCCCATCGGCCGTACACCACGCTCGAATCCCGCTACCTATACGGGATTGTTCACACCGATCCGAGACCTGTTTGCTTCGCTTCCCGATTCGAAGGAGCGAGGCTACAAGGCCGGACGTTTCAGTTTCAATGTCAAGGGCGGTCGGTGTGAAGCCTGCCAAGGCGACGGAATGCGACGCATCGGAATGAACTTTTTGCCAGATGTGTACGTCCAGTGCGAAGTGTGCCGCGGGCGGCGTTACAATCGCGAAACGCTCGCAGTGAAGTACAAAGGATTCTCGATTTCGGAACTCCTGGAGACCACCATCGTCGAAGCGCTGCAGATTTTGGAGAACATTCCACAGATTCGCGTCAAATTGCAAACGCTCGTGGACGTCGGCTTGGGTTACCTTCATCTGGGACAGCCTGCAACAACATTGTCTGGCGGGGAAGCCCAGCGCATCAAGCTGGCTAAAGAACTCAGCCGGCGCGCGACGGGCAGAACGCTCTATATTCTGGACGAACCCACAACGGGCTTGCACTTCGATGATGTCCGCAAGCTGCTGGAAGTCCTAACTCGCTTGAGGGACCTCGGCAACACGGTGGTGATCATCGAACACCACATGGACGTGATCAAATCAGCAGACTGGGTCATCGACCTCGGCCCTGAAGGCGGGGAAGAAGGAGGAAAGATCGTCGCTCAGGGAACACCCGAACAGATCTCGCTGGCTCCCACGTCATACACCGGCCAGGCATTGGCCTCGATTCTTGGAAACCGTCTGCTGCGGGTTGCAGAAGAATCTCCCGCCTATAGCAGTTCCTAGTGTAGTGTCCAAGAATTAAATGGACAGTTGGTTTTGACGTTTTCTGGTTCTGGGTTGAGTACAACCGGGCTGAATTTGCTCAAGAGTCAGCCGGATCTTCCTCGTTGAGTTTGAAGTAAAGTGATTGGATTTTCAAGCAGAAGGAGGGTTTCAGGCACTGCTTTGGTAGTCATGTATAGAGCGTTAGTTGTCTTGACTTTTGGGTATTATTGCTATCG
>VFZK01000084.1 GCA_016871215.1 Acidimicrobiia bacterium
CCGGCACCAGCAAGTGGAACAAGATTGAACATCGCATGTCTTGTCACATCACAGCAAATTGGCGGGGTCGGCCGCTAAGCAGTCTGGCAGTGATCGTCAACCTGATCGCCTCGACCACCACCCGGACAGGATTGACCATCCAGGCCGACCTGGACCTGGGGACATATGAAAAAGGTATCCGGGTATCCAAAGATGAAATGGCAAGACTTCAATTGAAGCCAGCCGACTTTCACGGCGAGTGGAACTACACGATCACATCCAGAAATCCAGCGGTAACGTAACTCATCACGTCTCGTCATCAAACATAATTGGTGCAGTTTATTAATTTACGTCTCCTAAACTGCCACCGAGACAAACTCATGATGCATTCCTCCATTCGCTGAATTCTGCATCTTAACCGTTTGTCTCACTTTTGGGGGCAAGTCCATTCCGTCACTTGCTGCGTCGTCTATGGAAACCTTACCTGCAGTACGGTCTCGTTGTTCGGCGTTACAGGGCTGGCCACTGCCCGATCGTGAGGGCTTGGGTCATGGACCCTGGGCTCGGGGTGGCAGGTTCTTCGCGGTGCCGGCGGCCTTTCTTCCGCACGACCGTTCAACCCCAAAAAAAAGAGCCTCCGAAGCAGAGGCTCTTGGGCCGGTTTGCAAGGGCTGGGCGAAAGTTACCGAGTCTGGTTGTCGTGCTTTTCCTTGTAAATCTGGCGGCTCGCCTTGTTCTGCTTCTTCTGAATCTTGGCCCGTTCCTTGGCGGTGAACTCGCCGTCCGCTTTGGCTCTCGCCTCGGCTCTGTGAATCCTGGCTTGCTGTTTCTCAAGCTTCCTGGTTTCTTTCTTAGTCAGCTCCCCATCGTGAACACCATCGGCGATCCGCCGTTGCTGCCGCCTTTCCCGCTGGTTGATCGTCCCTTGAGCGAACACCAGGCTCCCAAAGCACAGTGTCGAAACCAACGCTGCGGTTACCATCGACTGAATTCTCTTCATGACGTGATCTCCTTTGTTCGTTAGCTGCTTCTTTTCTTCTCTTGGCACTCTTAAACACAGACACTCAGCCAAAGTTGCGAATCACCCCGAAAAATTACTCATAGGCTAGAGCCACCAAGGGATCCTTGCTGGCGGCCTGAAAGGCGGGGTACAGAGCGCCGGCCACGCCGCTGACCACGACTAGCAAGCCAGAGATGGCAATCCAGGCCAGCGAAATCTGCACTCGCTGGGTTGGGATGAGTGTCTCTATCAAGCTGCGCCCCGCCACCGCGAGGACAACCCCAAGCACCAGACCCAGGAAGCTCAACGCCACGGACTCACGCAAGATCAAGCCCATGATATACGCCTTCGAAGCGCCCAGAGACTTGAGGATGCCAATGTCACGAGTTCTTTCGGCAATTGTTGTGTACATCGACAGGAATATTGCGAACGAACCGATGACGACCGCAATACCGACGACCACGTAGATGAAGAGGTCCAATCCGGGCGGCGAGGTGTTCATCAGCAGCGACACCCACTCCTGGCTGGAATTCACTTGATATCCCGGTAGCAGCTTCTGAATGGCCTGAATGGCCGCTTCAGTCTGGCTGGAGTCGTGGAGTTTGATCAGTGTCATGGTCGCCTGGCCGTTCCAGCCAGTCAGTTCCTGCAGCGTCCTGATTGGAATGAACACACGGGCTCCTTTTCCGTTGCGAACGACGCCAGCCACTTTGAAGGCGCGCCCTTTAAGGGTATGGGTGTCACCCACTTCCAGCCGCTTGGATCGCCAATACAGGTCGTCAATCAGAATCTCGTCGACCGTCTCACCGCTGAAGGCCCCCCCGGCAACGAACGTGAATCCGCCGGAAACGGCCACAAAGCTTGCGTAGTCGATGCCGAACACGTTGACCAGTCCGTCACTCGTCTCCAGCTGCGTCAGCACGGGTGAAATAGCTTTGACGGAGGAAACTGACGTGAGTTTTTCGCCATCCGCCGTTGGCATCCGGTCGCTACCCGTGGAGAAAATGACGGAGGCATTGGGCGGGCGCAGGAAGACGTCTGCCCCGATTCCGTTCTGGCGCTGAGCGGTCTCCACAATCATTCCACGGGAGATTCCAACGACCATCAGGATCATGAGAACTTCAAGACTGATCACGAGCACGCCGACCAGCGCGCGGAGGGGCCGGTGCAAGACATTGGCGAGAACAAACCGATTGATCATCTGTCTGAATGAACCTTTCGCTGCGGCGCTCGAATCGTCAAACGATCGGGCAGAAGCCCATGAGCACCGGAACAGGCACGATTGAAGGCGGAGATTAGCGGAGTTCTCGAAGCGAAGCAAGTGAAGCACCCGGAGCTGCCACGTGCAGAATCTACAGCGTTTCAGAGTTCCTAAGCGACGATGGGCCCTCAACCTCGCTTTGCCGTTTGCCGATGCTATCCTGCAGACCATCATCCGCTTGCTGCCACTCATGGCTCAAAGGTGGATTTCGTCGATGGACTTTGGATACGCTGGAGCTGCCTGAGATGAATCCTGTATCGGGTGCATTGCGCACCGGCAGCGCTGATTGTAACGAGTCATACCCTACTAGAGGAGGTCTTCATGTGCCTGTTTCTCCGTCGCGCTTTCGTTTTTCTCCTAGTGCTGGCCGCGCCCACTCTTCCTGGACTGTGCCAGGTACCCAGCGAGCCGGTGCGCACGATTCCTTCCCAGCTCGGCTCGGCGTCCATCCCGGCTCAGTTGGAGTCGGTGCCCGTGCCTCGGCTGGAAGGAATTGAGTTTGTGAAGGGATCGGGTACGCAGATCCTCCTCGAGCGGGACGGCAAGCGCTATCTGATCGATACCCAAAGCCAGACAATTCGAGAGGTTGTCCCAACCTTGACAGCTCCAACGGAGACAGCCGCTGTGGCGCAGGCAAGCCCTTCCACTCAGGCTGCAGCGGATCCAAAGCCGGAGGCAAAGAAAGAAGCCGAGACCTACTATACCGAGGACATCGTGCTCTGGAACATGCCAACCGCCCACCACTTGCCCAAGAAAGCGCTCATGATCGACTTCACACATCGCTTCGCTTTCAGCGAAGCCTTTGAACCAGGAGGAGTCAGCAACCTGCTCGGGATGGACGGTTTCTCGTTTTCGTCGCTCGGCCTTACCTATGGAATCACAGACCGATGGTTTGCAGGCATCTACCGCACGCCAACCAGCTTCGGGAGGATCTTGCAGCTCTCGACCGGTCTTCAGCTGAGTCGGGAAAATGCCGGCCATCCGCTGTCGAGCTCGATTCGCGTAGGCGTCGAAGGGACAAACCACTTCCGTAACAAGTACATTACAAGCCTCGAAATCGCATTGGCACGCAGCATCAAGAATCGTGCCCAAGTCTACTTTTCTCCAACCATTTCGTTTAACAACCGTCCCCTCCTGGTGGTAGCCAGCGACGTGCTCGTCCCAGATGCTGTGGATGGGGAGACGACGACCGCCTTGGGCGTGGGCCTTTCATTAGACATTCGTCCAACAGTCGCCATTCTGGGAGAAGCGATTTATCGGGTCGATGGGCGCCTCGGCGTTATTCGGCCTTCCTTCATGCTTGGCATACAAAAGAAGGTGTATCGACACTCGTTCACGCTGGGTCTGACAAACTCCCCGGGAACGACGCTCTCGACGCGTTCAGCCACGCGTGGCTACCAGGGCCTCGATGACACCTTTGGCGGGCTGACGATTGGCTTCAACCTGTCGCGCCGGTTGTTCTAAGCCGGCAGGTTAACCCTCCTCCATGGACGACGCACTCTCGCGGTGTCGTCGTCCACCAAACTCTTGATGCCGACGACTACCGGCCTGCTGCGCGCAACAGTTTCCATCTTTCCCCATTTGTAGTTGACCGTGGCGATCCCTACCTGTTGGGCAGGTTCAGATCGTTCGCCGATCGCGCCTTGATTCTCTACCAGAGCTATTCGGCATGCGGGGCTCGCTGGCTGAGCCGAGGCTGGTGGCAGCGAAGGAACGGATCTGACGCACCGGCCGGGATTCTGGAGACAGGCGAACGCTTCGGGGGCTTATCGTCTAGAGTTGTCGCCGTGGAATGGTGGCCCGATGGCTCCTGAGTTGGCCCAATCCAGCTTCTCGGCAGCCCGACGGGCAGCAAGGGCTCAGACGCTGCCGACGCCTGGCTTTTTTGAAGTCACACTTCACCCGATCTTGTGCAAGAATAGAAACCACAACGAAAGCATCCTTTGAGGAGCACAACGATCCGAGTTTCGAGTTTCCTCGCCGCCTGGTTCGCCAGTAGTCTTCTCGTCGCCGCGAGCCTGCCGCCAGCATCCCAAGTTGAGGCCTCTGCTCGTCGGCAGCCTGGCGTTCGGGCCGTCAAGTTGTCGTTCGCGAAGAGTGTTCAGCCGATTTTGCAGAAGTACTGCACCTCTTGCCACAACAAGCGGCTGACATCGGGAGGCCTGGACTTGGCCCTGTTTGCCACCCAAGAATCGATCGTCGAGCACCGCGATCGCTGGGAACGCATCGTTCACAAGCTGCGCACCGGCGAAATGCCTCCAGCCGGGCTTTCTCGTCCGCCGGCCGCTCAAGTCGAGACTTTCGCAAAGTTCGTTGAAGCCAGCATTGAGACTGCAGAACACAACCTGCAGCCCGACCCGGGCAGGGTCACGGCGCGGCGGTTGAATCGCAGCGAGTATGCGAACACCGTTCGCGATCTTCTGGCGGTCGACTTCCACGCCGAGCGCGATTTTCCTACCGACGATTCGGGCCATGGCTTCGACAACATGGGCGATGTTCTGACGGTTTCCCCTGTGCTGATGGAGAAGTATCTGTCCGCCGCGGAGCGAATCGCCGCTCGTGCCATTGGCGCCGACCCGTTACCTCAAAAGCCGATCGAGGCTGAGTACCACATCAAACACAAAACCATTCGGCGAGTCGACGCGAGTGCCATCGAAGCAACCCATCGAGTGGAGTGGGACGGTGAGTATTTTGTGCGCATTGGGTTACCGGGACAGCGCGGCGCCGAGGGCAAGCCGGTGAACCTGGGCTTCTGGATGAATGGGAAACTGTTGGCAACCACGACGGTTGACACCCGGCCTTCAAAGCTCGAGTACTTCGACCCCTACTCGGATGCAGAGCTTCGGCTCGCGCTGCCAGCCGGCGATCATGTTTTTCGCGCCGGCTTCATCGGCGACGATTTTCCCCAACGTCTTGCTCACGAGGATGTGTACAACGCCAAGAAGAACAAGTTCTTGAGTTCGATCATTTTCATCGGGCCTTTTCCTGCCAAAGTCGAAAAGCCAAGCCGTCAGAAAATCCTCATTTGTGATCCGGCTACGGGTCCGGCCTGCGTCAACCGGATCCTGGCCACATTGGCCCGCCGTGCCTATCGCCGACCCGTGACGAAGGCGGAGGTCGCATCGCTTGCGAAGTTCGTGGCCGTGGCCCAAGCAGAAGGGCAAAGTTTGGAACAAGGCATTCAGCTGGCGATTCAGGCCATTCTGGCATCCCCCCACTTCTTGTTCCACATCGAGCGCGATCCGCATCCAAACGATGCATCCCAAACACACGCGATCTCCGACCTTGAACTCGCGTCGCGACTGAGTTACTTCCTGTGGAGTTCGATGCCCGACGAAGAATTGCTTGGCATCGCGGAAGCGGGAAGACTTCGCCGCCGAGTGACGCTGGAGGCCCAGGTGAAGCGGATGCTGGCCGACTATCGCGCTGCGGCTCTCGCCAGCAATTTCGCGGGGCAGTGGCTGGAAACGCGCAATCTGGAGAGCCTTTCTCCGGATCCGAAGAAGTTTCCCGAGTGGGGACCGGAATTGCGAGACTCCATGGCGTCTGAAACTCGCTTGTTCTTTGAGGCCATGCTGCGCGAAAACCGCCCGTTGTCAGAGTTTCTGGACGCGAATTTCACCTTTCTGGATGAGCGTCTGGCCAAACATTACGGCATCGACGGCGTCTCAGGCAGCGCGTTTCGGCGAGTTGAGCTGTCGACCAACCAGCGGGGAGGGATTCTCAGCCACGCCAGCATTCTGGCTGTCACCAGCTACCCCACGCGGACGTCGCCGGTCATTCGCGGCAAGTACTTGCTTCAGAACTTTCTTGGCGCCCCGCCGCCAGCTCCGCCGCCAGACGTGCCGAACCTGGATGAAGAGGCTGTTGGCAATGATGGGTCGTTGCGCCAACAGTTAGAGAAGCATCGCCGAAATGCCAATTGCGCTTCGTGCCACAGCCGGATGGATGTTCTCGGCTTCGGGCTCGAGAACTACGATGCCATCGGAAGGTGGCGTACCATGGATGGCAAGTTTCCCGTTGATGCAAGCGGCACTTTCCCAAATGGGAAATCGTTTGGCACACCTGCTGAAATGAAGGCATTATTGAAAGAAGAGCTGCCCGACTTTGTCCGCTGTCTTGTCGAGAAGATGCTGACATACGCCTTAGGAAGAGGTTTGGAGCAATACGATCGTCCGACAGTCAGTGAGATTGGAGGGCGGCTGTCAGCTTCCGGGTATCAGTTTCAAACGTTGATCGAAGGGATCGTGACCAGTCTGCCGTTTCAAATGCGGAGGGGAGAAACTGGGAAGACGCAGAAAACAGTTGCGTCCAGGTAGGGACTCAGTTGACTTGACCAAACTGCTGTCGTCATTAATCACAGGTTCTGAGGCAGGAGACGAAATCTGATTGAAGTGAGGTGGCGAGACCATGATCTTGCGCAAGGCGCTTCCGCGAAGGACTTTCCTGAAAGGCATGGGAACGGCGATCGCGCTTCCGTTTCTCGATGCGATGACCCCGGCGCTGGCGTCAAGCCGAACTCCAGGCAAACCGCCGGTGCGCATGGGGTTCGTCTACGTGCCCAACGGCATGGACGTGCGAAACTGGAATCTCGACTACGAGGGCAAACTCGACCAGTTGTCGCGCATCCTGCAACCTCTCGAACGCCATAAGCAAGAGATTCTCGTGTTGGGCAACTTGACCCACAACAATGGGCGTGCGCTGCTGGATGGGCCGGGAGATCATGGCCGTTGCTGCGCTTCGTATCTCACGGGAATGCGTCCGCGCAAGTCAGCGGTAGACATCAAAGCCGGGATCTCGATGGACCAGATCGTAGCCAACGAGATCGGGCATCGAACTCGGTTCGCCTCGCTGGAGCTGGGTATGGAGGACTCCCGCCAGGCAGGCGACTGCGACTCAGGTTACTCCTGCGCCTACACCAACAACCTGGCTTGGAGAAGCGAGACTCAACCTCTGCCGCCGGTACTGGACCCTCGAGCGCTATTCGAACGGCTCTTCGGCGCCGATGCCGGCCTGACGCCAGAAGCCCACGCACGGCGCAATCGATTCCGGCGAAGTATCCTCGATTTCGTCACCGAAGATACCCGGAAGCTTCAGTCACACCTCGGCCCCACCGACCGGCGAAAACTCGAAGAATTCCTCTCCTCGATTCGTGAAATCGAACGGCAGATCGAACGCGCCGAGAAAGACAACGCGTCCATCGATCCGCAAATGGAAAAGCCCTACGGAGTTCCGGCCGATTTCGGTGAGCACTTCAAGTTGATGACGAGCATGTTGACCGTAGCACTCCAGGCCGATCTGAGCCGGGTCTTCACGTTCCTGGTAACTCGCGAAGGTTCCTCGCGACATTACCGCGAGATCGGCATCCCCGATGGGCACCATCCACTCACTCACCACCGCAATGACCCGGCATTGATGGAAAAAGTGACCCAAATCAATACCTACCACGCCGCTCAATTCGCCGCCTGGCTGGACCAGTTGAAGTCTGTCACGGAAGGTGACTCGACGTTGCTCGACAATTCGGTGATTGTCTATGGCGCCGGGCTATGCGACGGCAACCGCCATAACCACGAGGACCTGCCAACCCTGATTGCTGGCCGAGGCGGCAGCTCCATCAATCCCGGGCGGCGCATCGAATACCGGAAGGAGACGCCGATGTCGAATCTGTTCCTGGCCATGATGGACCGGATGGGAGTTCACGCGGAGCATTTCGGAGACTCGACTGGGCGTGTGGAGGGGCTGAACCTCGCCTGAGCCTGCCGGTACGCCTGCCCTCGCCTTGAGCCCGCCGTCCGGTCGCAGCGGGTTTTTTCGTTTGAGCCGACCAGGAAGGACCTGGCCGTCGAGCTCCTTTCGCCCGAGGAAAAGTGGGATCTTCCGGCGGGGTGTGGCCGGAGGGGTGGTCCATGCAGGAACCAGTCAAACCGCCGGTGGGCATCGTATTCGATGCAGACATTGGCAACCGCATCGATAGCACACTGGCTTTGGCGCTGCTGTGCGGCTTCGCCTCACGGAGCGAAGTGCGGGTCGTGTCAGTCAGTGTCTCAAACGCCAACCTGCAGGCTGCGGCATTCTGCGAAGCCGTCGGAAACTACTATGCCGGATCGTTGAGCAGCGAATTCGAGGGCTTCGGGAGAGCCCTGCCTGTGGGCCTAGCCTCGAACAGCGCGACCACGCAGGAAAGTTCTCAGCTGCGCCTGCCCCTGAGTCGAGTGAGCGAGGAGGGAAATCCTCTTTATAAATACAGCATCAGAAAGCTCAACGACACCGCCGAACCGAGAGCTGTGATTCGAAATGCGCTTACCGCCCAGCACGACCAGAATTGTATCGTAGTGCTCGCGGGCCCGGCGACCAACCTCGCTTCAGTTCTCGGGCTGCCGGGCGCGGCAGGCCTGATTGCGAAAAAGGTCCGTTTTCTTTCGTTGGCCGCCGGCATCTATCCCCATGGCGCGCCAGAGACCAGTATCCAAGCCGATATCCCTGCTGCGCGAAAGCTGTTCGCGGAATGGCCTGCGTCGATTGTGGCTTGCGGATACGAGGTCGGCGGCAAGGTACTTTTTCCTGCCTCGAGCATCGAACATGATTTCTCCGGGTCACCGCACCACCCGATTGTCGACGCCTACCGCGCTCACCATTCCATGCCCTACGATGCTCCGAGCTGGGCCATGGCAGCCGTGTTGCACGCCGTCCGTCCGGCTGACTATTTCGGCCTCTCCCAACCAGGGACGATCTCCGTTCAGAACGACGGCAGCACCAGATTCTCAGCTTCTCCGGCAGGCAGGCACCGCTTTCTTCTTCTCGATCCATCGCGCGTAAGTCACATCGTCAAAGCCTACACGACCATCGCAAGTGCGCACCCCCGGGGCCGGCAGGAATGAATCCTGATTGCGATCGGAGTCGAGCCCAAAGGAGCTGCGCAGCAGCCGCTCTGATTCAGCTTGCCGGAGGTTCGGATTTGACACTCAAAAAGCCTTTGTGTTAAACAACCCATGGTTAATTGCTTCATTTTCGGTCAATTAACGTGTTGCCGTTTCAAACCTGGGACTCGATATCCAACAGCTTCGAACGACGTCCGCATCGACCAAGAAAAGCGTAGCGAAAGTGGCGGAATTGGCAGACGCGCTGGACTTAGGATCCAGTCCCGCAAGGGGTAGGGGTTCAACTCCCCTCTTTCGCACCAACTCCCCCTGCGCCGGCAGGGTCTTGCCGTTTCGTCCCGTTCGCAGAGCCTAAGCAGGCTCAACACATTGAGGTCAATCCATTGAAAGCCGACGTTGTCCACACGAGCGGATGTCAGCGAGCGCTGACCATTGAGGTCGAACCTGATTCGCTGAAACCGGATTATTCGGCTGTCTGCAGCAAGTACCAGCGCCAGGCGCGTGTTCCCGGCTTTCGACGGGGCAAGACCCCAATGTCGCTTATCCTGCAGCGATTCAAGAGCGAGATCCGCGAAGACTTCCTGGAATCGGCAGTCCAGAAGTATCTGCTCGAGGCGCTCAAAGCCGAAAAGCTGGAGCCGTTAGCTCACCCTCACGTTCGCGACCTCTCTTTCGGCGAGGGCGAGCCGCTGAGGTTCACCGCTGAGTTTGAGGTTTTGCCCGAGCTGCATCTGAGGGGCTACCGCGGTCTCGAAATTGAGAGGATACCGGTGGAGGTTAGGGAGGAAGAGGTCGACGCTACCATGAAGGCCATGCAGGAGCGGATGACCCAGTACGTGCCAGTGATCGGGCGTTCCGTCCAGGCTGGCGATGTGGCGGTCATTTCCTACGCCGGCAAACCAAGTGATCCGGCAAAGAAGACCATCGAGGCCAAAGACATCTACTGCGAGGTAGGCTCAGACAACACGCTCCCGGAGTTCAACGAGAATCTGCTGGGCGCCAATGCAGGCGACGAACGCAGTTTTACGGTAAAGTACGCAACCGATTTTCCGAATAAAGAGCTAGCCGGCATTGAGGTCGAGTACGACATCGAGGTTCAGGATATCCGGCAAAAGCACGTGCCCGAATTGAACGATGAATTCGCCAAAGACGCGGGGCAATACGGGTCGCTGGAGGAACTGCGCAAGAGAATTCGAGAAGACATCGCCGCCAGCAAGCAGCAGACAGCGCAGTCGGACATGCAGGAGAAACTGGTGGAGATGATCATCCAGAACAATCCATTCGACGTCCCAGCCGTGATGGTCCAGAAGCAGACCGAGAATCGAGTGAACGACTATGCCCGCACTCTGCTGGCGAGAGGGGTGCATCCGAAGACGCTAGACATCGACTGGACGGAGTTTCACGAGCGCCAGAAAACCCTCGCAGTCACGGACGTGAAGGTCGCACTGGTGTTGGAGCACATCGCCGAGCGCGAAAGCATCACGGTAACTGACGAAGAAATCGACGCCGACATCGCGAAGCGAGCGGAGCAAACGCATCAAGCCTTCGAAGCGGTCAAATCGCGCTTGACAAGGGAGGGGGCCACCGATAGAATCAGGGACAGAATCCGCAACAAGAAGAGCCTGGAATTGTTGCTGAGTTTGGCTGCTGTCAAGGATCCGCAGGGAATCATCGTTCAATCCTGATTTCAATTCCCCCAACAACTCGGTTGAGGATTCGCAACGCATGCTAGTTCCGATGGTAGTCGAACAGACGAGCCGTGGCGAGCGCGCCTATGACATCTACTCGCGCCTCTTGAAGGACAACATCATCTTCCTTGGCACTCCCGTCGACGACGCAGTTGCGAATCTGGTGACGGCCCAGCTGCTTTTCCTCGAGGCAGAGGATCCGGAAAAGGATATTTCGCTCTACATTAACAGCCCCGGGGGCTCGATCACCGCTGGACTGGCAATCTATGACACGATTCAGTTCATCCGTCCCGATGTGGCGACCATCTGCGTTGGCCAGGCAGCCAGCATGGGAGCACTGTTGCTGACGGCAGGAACGGCAGGCAAACGGTTTGCGTTGCCAAACTCGCGCATCCTGATCCATCAGCCTTCCATCCATGGCGGCCTGTCCGGGCAAGCGACCGATATCGACATCCATGCCCGCGAAATCCTGCGCATGCGCTCCATCTGTAATCAGATTTTCGTGAAACACACTGGACAACCTCTGGAGAAGATCGAGCGTGACGTGGAACGCGACTTCATCATGTCGGCCGAAGAAGCCAAGAAATACGGCATCGTCGACCAAGTCATTGTGCGCCACGAGTAGTTCAAGGAAGGGCGCGCAGGCCTTCGCATTCCGCTCATTCCGCCTAGACAATCGAAGAAAATCGTATATGCTGGTCGCATGGGACACCACTTCAGCCTTGGGAGGCTATCCGCTTGAAGGGAAATAACGGTGAAGAGTCATTGCGTTGCTCCTTCTGTAACAAGAGCCAGAAGGACGTTCGCAAGCTGATCGCTGGGCCAACGGTATTCATCTGCGACGAGTGCGTTCGCGTCTGCAACGACATCATTGATGATGATCAGGTAGTCGAAACCGACGTCAAGAGCCATCCTCTACCCAAACCCCACGAAGTCAAGACTTACCTGGATGAGTACGTCATCGGCCAGGAGACCACCAAGAAGAAACTTGCCGTTGCGGTGTACAACCATTACAAGCGCATCGAGCTCTCGAGGAGGCGGAGCGACGTCGAGCTGAACAAGAGCAACATCCTGCTGATCGGCCCAACGGGCACGGGAAAAACGCTGCTGGCTCAGACACTGGCGAAGCGGCTGAGCGTTCCCTTCGCTATCGTCGATGCCACCACGCTGACTGAAGCCGGCTACGTGGGAGAAGATGTCGAAAACATCATCCTGAAGCTTCTGCAAAGTGCCAACGGAGATATCGAACGTTGCCAGAATGGCATCATCTATATCGATGAGGTCGACAAGATCTGTCGCAAGGACGAGAACCCCTCCATTACCAGGGATGTCTCCGGAGAAGGAGTACAGCAGGCTCTCCTGAAAATCCTCGAAGGAACTGTCGCTAACGTCCCTCCCCAGGGTGGCCGAAAACATCCTCACCAGGAATTCACGCAGGTGGACACGACGAACATCCTATTCATTTGTGGCGGCGCCTTTGTGGGCTTGGAAAAAGTGATCGAGCGCCGGCTGGGCAAGAAGACTTTGGGATTTCGAGGCGAGGTCAAGACTCTGCAGGCACGGCGGAACATCGCGGTGTTGGAGCGTGTGGAACCGGTCGATCTAATCAAGTACGGATTGATCCCCGAGTTCGTAGGGCGGTTGCCCGTTGTTGGGACTCTTGGAGATCTGGATAAGGCAGCCTTGGTCGAGATCCTGACGCGTCCAAAGAACGCCCTGGTGAAGCAATATCAGAGGCTGTTTGAGTACGAGGGCGTGAAGCTGCGGTTCGAAGACGAGGCCTTGGAAGCAATTGCAGAGCTGGCTCAACAACGCAAAGTGGGCGCTCGCGGCCTGCGCGTGATTATCGAGGACCTGATGTTAGACTTGATGTATCTGCTTCCAGCGCAGCGGAAGTTGAAGGAATTCAGCGTCACGAAAGAGATGGTGTCTTCCAACCGAATCGATCTGTCGCTGCTCGAGAAAGCTGGCTGAGCACTGCTGAAGCCAGTAGCATGAACAATCCCATCCGACCATAGAGGGGTAAGTGAGCAGGCATGTTTAGCAAGACGAAGGACAAGCCGGAAGCACTCACGTTGCCGATGGTGCCTATTCGGGACGTTGTGCTGTTTCCGTATATGATGATTCCATTCGTCATCGGGCGACCCGCTTCTGTGAAGGCACTGGAAGTGGCGTTTAACAGCGACAAGCGGATATTCCTGGCGACGCAGCACGACGCCTCCGTCGACGACCCGAAACCCTCCGAGATCTATTCCGTCGGGACGGTCGCCAACATTGTGCAGAGTTTGCGCTTGCCAGACGGAAACATCAAAGTCCTCGTCGAAGGCGTCGAACGGGCCAAGGCCCTGCAGGTTTACGATGAGGACCACTACCTGAAGGCGGTGTTGCGGTTGGCGCCGCCCTTGTCGGCGCAGGCAGCCAACGACTCGCTGGTCAGCAAAGTCACCTCGCTTTTCGAGCAGTACGTCAAGCTGAGTCAGAATCTCAACTATGACACCATGCTGTCTGCCGTGCGTGTCGAAGATGCTAGCCGGCTTTCGGACACCATTGCAGCCAACCTCGGTGTCAGCATCGAAGAAAAGCAGGAACTGCTGGAGGTGTTCAGCCCGATCGACCGCCTGAACCGTTTGTGCGACATCCTGGATGTCGAGATCGAGAAACTGAACATGGACCGGGCGATCAATTCCCGCGTCAAGCGCCAGATGGAGAAGGCCCAGAAAGAGTATTACCTGAACGAGAAGATGAAAGCGATCCAGAAGGAACTGGGCCGTAACGAGAAGTCGGATCTCGATGAGCTCAAGAAGAAAATTGAAGCCGCCGGCATGCCGAAAGACACGCTGGAAAAGGCGATGCAGGAGTTGAAGCGGCTGGAGATGATGCCGCCTATGTCTGCAGAGTCGACGGTTTCCAGGAACTACATCGACTGGTTGCTGGCCGTTCCGTGGAAGAAGCGGTCGAAGGAAATCCACAGCCTCGATCGAGCTGAAAAAGTGCTGGAAGCCGATCACTATGGACTGGAGAAAATCAAGGAGCGGATCATCGAGTTCCTGGCGGTCCGACAGCTCGTAAAGAATCCCAAGGGCTCCATTCTCTGCTTTGTTGGGCCTCCTGGAGTGGGAAAAACTTCGCTTGCGACTTCGATCGCCAAAGCGACCGGCCGCAAGTTCGTCAGATTGTCGCTGGGCGGTGTGCGCGACGAGGCGGAGATCCGCGGCCACCGACGCACTTACATCGGCGCTCTTCCCGGTCAGATCATCCAGATGATGAAGAAAGCGCAGACGAAGAACCCCGTCTTCCTGCTGGACGAAGTCGACAAGATGAGCATGGACTTTCGCGGCGACCCGTCGGCAGCGCTTCTCGAGGTTTTGGATCCAGAGCAGAACCATTCATTCGTCGATCACTACCTGGACGTCGAATACGATCTCTCGCAGGTCATGTTCATCGCCACGGCTAACGTGATCCATACGATTCCCCAGCCTCTGCAAGATCGGATGGAAGTCATTCGCATTTCGGGGTACACCGAAGCCGAGAAGCTCGAAATCGCCAAGCGCTATCTGGTCAAAAAACAGAGGTGTGCTAATGGGCTGAGCGATTCGAACGCAGCCTTCGAAGATGACGCTATCCTGGGCGTCATCCAGAACTACACTCGCGAGGCCGGCGTTCGGAACCTGGAGCGCGAAATCGCTTCGATCTGCAGAAAGATCGCCAAGAAGGTTGTCAAAGAGGGCAACCAGATTTCGGTGACGGTAAAGCCGGAAGGACTGAAGGAACACCTGGGCGTGCAGAAGTTTCGCAAAGCCAAGTCGGAAGAAAAGAATGAGATCGGGTTTGCGACCGGTTTGGCTTGGACGGAAGTGGGGGGGGAAGTGCTGGCGACGGAAGCAAGCTTGATGGATGGGAAAGGCCGGCTGACGCTGACTGGTAAGTTGGGAGACGTGATGCAAGAGTCCGCCCAG
Source organism: Acidimicrobiia bacterium (assembly GCA_016871215.1). Lineage (GTDB taxonomy): Bacteria > Acidobacteriota > Terriglobia > Versatilivoradales > Versatilivoraceae > VFZK01. The sequence goes on from VFZK01000084.1 coordinate 14,763, forward strand.
GCTGCCATGAGCTATGTGCGCTCCCGGGCCAACTCCTTGGGCATCGCGCGCGAGTTCTACCGGCGCAATGACCTGCATATCCACGTTCCAGAAGGCGCGATCCCCAAAGACGGCCCTTCCGCCGGCATTACGATGGCTACAGCCCTCGTTTCGGCCTTGACCAAGAACCCGGTTCGCAGCAACGTTGCCATGACTGGAGAGATCACGTTGCGCGGCAAGGTGTTGCCGATCGGTGGAGTGAAAGAGAAACTCCTGGCCGCTCACCGTGCAGGCATGAAGACAATCATCCTGCCGCGAGAAAACGAGAAGGACCTCGCAGAGATTCCTCAGAACATTCAGGAACAGTTCTCAATCCACTTCGTCGATACCATGGACGAGGTGCTGAAAGTGGCGCTGGAGTCACCCGTTCAGGTACTCGAAGATTCTCAGGGAAACAACCTCGACAAGTACGAAGGGCCGATTGAAAGTGACTATTCCGGGGAATCTATCAATCGTTGCAAAAGTACTTGCTTAATCTAATCGAATCGAGTATAGTACGGGGCATGCGACGAACTAAGAAGACTCCTACTCAGAAGGACCTGGTCAGTGTACGATCCCAACTGCGTTATGAGAAACGCCGGACGGCCGTCGAGGCGGTGCGCAACGGCGAATCGGCTTCGACGGTGGCGCG
>VFZK01000085.1 GCA_016871215.1 Acidimicrobiia bacterium
CAACAGTTTGGAGGGCGTCGAAGACCGCCTGGTTCAAGCGGTTCTTTACTTAGAAAACCATCGCCAACTCGTCGCTTCGATTACCGGCTTCGACTGGGTTGTTAATATCTCTTTGAGTGCAACTTAGCACAAGATCTTGCTAGAAATTGTCAAGCGCTCCGATGCGCAGAAGGGATTCCAGATTCTGCCGCACCGCTGGATCGTGGAACGGACCTTTGCCTGGCTAGGCCGTTATCGCCGACTCAGCAAGGACTACGAATATTTGCCCGAAACCAGTGAGGCTTTCATCAAGATCGCCATGATTCACCTGATGCTCCGCCGCCTGGCGCAGCATTCAGAGGGTTTTTAAACACCCTCTCAGTAATTCCCATCGTTATTCCTCCGTTGCGCGAGCGGAAAGACGACGTTCCAGTGTTGGTTGAGCACTTCATTCAGCGCTACAACGTACAGTTCCGGAAGAGTGTCACTGGCATTACTCCGGAGGGGCTGAAGTTGCTGATGGCTTATGCCTGGCCCGGAAACGTGCGCGAGCTGAAAAACGCGATTGAGCGCGCCATGATCCTGGTAGATCAGGACATGATCGATGTGACTCAACTCCCGATCCGAATCTCCGAGCCTGCGAGAGGTTCAGTCTTGCCGCAGGCTGCTGGAGATCAGCTCGTGAAGCTTCCTCCTGAAGGAGCTGGCTTGGACGACGTTGAGAAGGAACTGATCCAGCAGGCGCTCCAATACGCCAACGGGAACAAGACCAAAGCTTCGAAGTTGCTGAAGATCAGCCGCGACACGCTGCGCTATAAGGTCCAAAAGCACGGATTGGAATAACACGGCCCTGCGGTGAATTCGGGTCCTGAGGAGATCGACCGATTAGTCGAAGAAAGTCCAGTATCAAAGTACGCGGATCGCAGCCTCCGGTGAGTCATGCGGTTCGCTCCAAGACAGAAGCCGCGGAATCGAAATTCCGGAGTCTTTTGGAAGCAGCTCCGGACAGGATTGTCATCGTGAATACCGAAGGGAAGATCGTCTTGGTAAACCGGCAAGCAGAACGTCTGTTCGGCTACGGTCGCGAAGAGCTTCTCGGCCAAGGCATCGAGATACTGATCCCAGAGCGCTTTCGGATGCAGCATGGGGAGCACCGCATCCATTACTCTTCCGCGCCAACCACCCGCCCAATGGGTGCTGGTCTCGAACTGTCTGGACGGTGCCGCGACGGCAGGGAGTTTCCTGCCGAGATCAGCTTGAGTCCGCTGCAGACGGGCGAGGGCTTGCTGATCACCAGCGTCATCCGCGATGTCACCGAAAGACATGCGGCGGCCGAAGCTCTGCGAAAGGCACATGACCAGTTGGAGGTCCGTGTCCAAGAACGAACCGCCGAGCTAGTGAAGGCCAATCTGGAAAGACAGCAGGTCCTGGAGCAACTGCTCAGAGCAGAAAAGCTGGCCGAGATCGGCCAGTTGGCTGCGGGTGTGGCGCATGAGATCCGTAATCCATTGGCTGGGATTCGGGGCGCGATCGAAGTCTTGCGGGACGGGAAACCGGAGGGCGATCCGGAGGGGCCTATCATGGACGAGATCATGTTGCGCGTCGACAGGCTGAATTCGGCGGTCCAGGACCTTTTGGAGTTCGCGAGGCCAATGGCTCCGCAGAACTCGCTGGTTCGACTCGGCGAACTCGTCGACGGAGTGTTGTCGACGCTCGTGCACGATCCGCGTTTGCGCGCGATCGAGATTCTGAGAGAGTACCGCCAGGACCTCGCAGTCGATACCGACTCAGCCTTACTCGAGCGAGTTTTCATCAACATCGTTCTCAACGCAGCGCAAGCGATGAACTCTTCCGGCGTGTTGCGCATCACGATCGAAACTGGGGAAAGCAGTGCCGTTATCTCGTTTCAAGACACTGGACCCGGGATTGGGCCGGACACGTTGGGTAAGATATTCGACCCCTTCTTCACAACGCGCTCAGAAGGGTCTGGGCTCGGACTGGCGCTGTGCAAGAAATACGTCGAGATGCTCGGCGGCAGGATCGATGTAGCAAGCCAGGTCGGATCCGGGGCCACCTTCTCGGTTGTGCTGCCAATGGTCCGACCCACGCGTTTGACGGATGAAGCCAGCACGAGCTTGCCCCCATGAAGCTTGGTCGTCTGGCTGGGTTTGCCCCACCTCCCCGCGTTATTTCCCAAGATCCATCTGGCGGTTTGAATCGGTGTTTCACTTGGAGGGCGTCAGCGTTCCCAAGGCGCTAGGTCTTGGCCCGCCTCTGGATTACTTTGGCCACGGCCTAACTATGGGAGGCATGGAAGCCCGGATTCATCCGCAAGATGACCACAATTATGAGTTGACAACCGGGCTGGCTCGGATAGAATGCGGCCTCCACGGTTAGAGCCGGTCTAAACAGATGAAGTCATCTTTGCACTATTTGTATTGGAGATTCGGTCGCGTCGAAGTTTTGCCGCAAGAACTCGGCAGCTTTTTTGGCTTTTACTTTGGCTTCCTGTCCCATTTTGCCTTTTGGGACAGGCGGGCAGGGTGAGCTGAAAAGCAGCCACAAACCACCAAGCCCGCCGGAACGGCGGGCTTTTTTTTTGGGAGGAGAGTCTCATGATTATTTCCATGGTGCCTGGAGCAACGCAAGAACAGATTGAACACGTGTGTGACAGGATCAAGGGATTTGGCTACAGCGTTCATCCTATCAGGGGCGAGGAACGCACCGTGATCGGGGCCATCGGCAGCAGCAAGGACAGAGATCGCATTATTCCGGTCATGGAATCCGTGCCGGGAGTCGAGTCCGTGATTCCGATCTTGCAGCCATTCAAATTGGTGGGACGCGAACTGAAGAAGGGCAAGACCACCGTTCAGCTAGACGGTTTAACGATCGGCGCCGATCAGTTCGTGGTCATGGCCGGACCCTGCTCCGTTGAGTCTCGCGAGCAGATCTTCGACACGGCCCACCGCGTGAAAGCGGCTGGGGCTAAGGTGCTGCGCGGAGGGGCTTACAAGCCCCGCACCTCGCCGTATGATTTCCAGGGGCTGGAGGAAGAAGGCCTAAAACTGCTTGCCGAAGCTCGTGAGAAGACCGGGTTGAAAATCGTCACCGAAATCATCACGACCGAAAACATCGATCTGGTCAACGACTACACCGATATCTTTCAGGTAGGAGCCCGGAACATGCAGAACTTCGCGTTGCTGAAACGCTTGGGCCGGGTGAGCAAGCCCTTGCTGCTCAAGCGCGGAATGATGTCGACGTTGAAGGAATTCCTCATGTCGGCGGAGTACGTCGTTTCCCAGGGGAATCCAGACGTCATCCTGTGTGAACGTGGCATCCGAACGTTCGAGACCTACACGCGAAACACGCTCGACATCGCTGCCGTGCCGGCACTCAAGCAGCTGTCGCACCTGCCTGTCATTGTCGACCCCAGCCATGGCACGGGCAAGCGAAGCCTCGTTGCACCCGTTTCGAAAGCAGCCGTCGCCGTCGGAGCAGACGGACTCATCGTCGAAGTTCATCCAAATCCGGAAGAGGCTTTCTCGGATGGGCCTCAGTCTCTGTTGCCAGACGAGTTCGACGCTCTGATGCAAGGGATTGGGAAGTATCTTGAAGTCGAGGGTAAAAGACTCTAACCCGAATCTCTCGACAGGCTAATGTCTGCGGGTTGTTGAGGGCGCGGTGATGTGGCTCCGAATCCTGCGGTGAACCAAGAGCGCTGCCTTCGCTTCGCTGTTCCGCGGACAAGATGGGGTTTGCCTACGCGCGAGGAATCTGGTCAGCCAAGCCGCTCAAAAGCTGGCGGGCGCGGGCTTCATCTTTCTGGCTGACCAAAATGCGCGCGGCTTTAGCGGTTGATTGCCCTTTTGAGTGAGTTGCATCTTCGACGACGGGAAGAATGCCATGTTGGCCCAAGGTCTCTGTGATCTTGGCAGCCAGGGCTTGTCCTGCCGATTCTTGGATGATCACAAGGTTTTCATTTGAACTGTCGTCGAGACTGGGATCCTTCAACTCTTCCAGCAGATCGACTCCGCATTCCGGGCAGCGACGGATGCCTCCCCCGAATTCAGCTCCGCACTCTGGACAATAGGCCATACCTCCTCCGAAGGGCTAAAGGACGGTGATATCAGAAGATATCGGCACTCATGGATGCAAGACTTAAGGCGTATTGTCTACAACCAAGTTTTTTTTCAACTGCTTTCGCCGCTGGTCTCCGGCTGGGGTAAGTAGGTTCCTGGCTTCGATCGTCGGACTGCGACCATCTGTGCCACGATGCTGATCGCAATCTCCTCAGGCAGAATCGCGTGGATGTCGACGCCTACCGGCGAAAACACGCGATCGAGCTGCTCTTGAGAGATGCCTTCTTCGCGGAGGTTCGCGAAGAGTGCCCGCTTCTTGAAACGGCTACCAATCATGCCAATAAAGCGAGCTTTCGTCTTCACCGCCCATCGCAGGACGTTTTGGTCTTCGAGGTGTCCTCGGGTCACGATGACGAGGTAGGAGAATTCGTTTGGCACGATCTTCGCGAAGGCGGATTCGAAGCTATCTGAATAGAGCTCGACTGCCTCCGGGAACCGTTCACGGTTCGCGTATTGGGGGCGATCATCGATGATCACGGTATGAAACCCGGCCAGCGTTGCGGCTTTGGAAATGAACTTGGAAATGTGTCCGGCGCCAAAAACGTAAGCCGTAGGCACCGCCAGAATTGGTTCGACGAAGATTTCAACTTTTCCCCCGCAGATCAAGCCAGCCTCCAGGTTCGAGGAGTCGGTTAGATCAAACACGAGCCGGCGTGGTTTTTCGTCGAACATGACCTGGCGCGCTGCCTTCCACACATCGTTCTCGACACACCCTCCGCCAACCGTGCCTACAGTGGACCCGTCTTCGCGTACCAGAATCTTCGCCGTTTCGAAGCTCGGCACCGAACCACGAATCTGGATGATCGTCGCCAGAGCCGCCCGCTGGCCTTGCCGCCGCAGGCGCGCGATTTCTTCGTAAATGTCAAGATTCCTGGTTTCCGTGCTCATGGTTCCTTTTGCCGGGCTGGGTGCCGCACGCGAACCAGCCTAGTGGAAAGCTGAGCGGGCAGCTCTTCGGGAGTATAAACGATTCAGATTTCTTTTCGAAAAGCCATTAAAGCGACCAGCGAATTTTGTCGATGCGTTCGCTAGCGAGAGCAAAGAAAAGCAGGCCGCAATCGAGCGACCGGCGGGGGAATCCGGTCGAAGAATCGGTTGTGGAAAGGCCCGTCAAACCGCTTGACACGCCACTTGTTTCTTGTATACTCTCACGGCTGTTGTAATGTTTTTACGGATTTGAGCGGGTCGAAATGGGTTCTGCTCTCCAAGAAAACAAGAGAGGGGACTCGGTTTTCGAGGCTTCTTCAAGTTATAAAAACATGTACGACGAAATTTTTATCATTTGAAAGGAGTCTCGAAGTCAATGAGTAGAGAGAGTGGAAGAGTGAAGTGGTTCAACAACGCCAAAGGTTATGGCTTCATCGAGCGGTCTTCGGGTGGTGATGTCTTCGTTCACCACACGGCGATTCAGGCCGAAGGGTATCGCACGCTCGAAGAGGGACAGTCGGTCGAGTTCACCGTCGTCCAGGGCCCCAAAGGGCTCCAGGCTCAAGAAGTCACGCGCCAGGAAAGCTAGTCGAACTGCCGACAGACTGACAACTAGCCCTGAAACCATCGGTTTCAGGGCTTTTCTTTTGCCGGCAAGCTTTCCGGCGACGAGCACGTGAAGTACCTTCCAGAGGCTTCTCCAACCGTAGAATCCCTGCAAGAGTCGATGTGCATCTGCAGGCGCTGCCCGCGTCTGGTCGCCTGGGCCGCTGCAGTTGCGAAAGCCAAAGTCGCACGATTCAGAGATATCGAGTATTGGGGAAGGCCCGTTCCAAGCTTTGGGCGGGATAGTGCCCGTCTGCTGGTGGTTGGATTGGCGCCCGCTGCGCATGGTGGAACCCGCACGGGCCGGGTCTTCACGGGAGACCGAAGTGGTGATTGGCTCTACCGGGCACTGCACAGGTTCGGTTTCGCCAACCAGCCTCTCTCGATCGACCGACACGACGGGCTCAGACTGCGCGACAGCTACATCACTGCCGTACTGCATTGCGCCCCGCCGCTCAACAAACCCCTCCCAACGGAAATCGCCAACTGCAGACCGTTCCTGGTGCGCGAAATGCAATTGCTTCCGCGGATTCGCGTCATTGTCGCATTGGGTAAGATCGCCTTCGATAACGTCTGGCAGCTCACTTCGACTCCAGGCAAGCCGCGGCCTCGCTTTCGACATGGGCTCGAAGTCGCGTTGCCATCAGGCCAGACTCTGCTCGCATCGTTTCATCCTAGCCAACAGAATACTTTCACCGGCAAGTTGACGGAACCGATGTTCGACAGCATCTTTGCCCGCGCGCGCGAGCTGCTCACAGAGCCCAGCCATGTGGAATCCGGGCCGAGATAGAAACGGGTCAACTGTCAGCCTGCGCTGTGAAGGATTGTCTCTTTGAATCGAGCGACTTCATGAGGGTCTCGAACGATTCGGCGAATAGTTTGACGCCGTCTTCCTGCAGCTTCTCTGTAGCAGCGTTCAAGTCGATGCCGGCCTCCCTGAGACACCGAAAGACCTCCTCGGCCTCGGCCAGACCCTCTTCGAGGCTGGGACGAACTTGCCCATGGTCTTTAAAACTATCGATCGTCGCCGGGGGCATGGTGTCGACGGTATCTGGGCCGATGAGCTCTTCGGCGTATAGCACGTCACGATACTTCGGGTTCTTCGTGCTAGTGCTTGCCCAAAGAGGTCGCTGAACTCGCGCTCCGTTGATTCTCAAGTCGAGGAAATCCTGCCGGCTGAAGATCTCCTTGAACTTCCGGTACACGAGTCTGGAGTTGGCGATGGCAGTCTTGCCGAGCAAGGGCTCCAGCCTCCGCCGTTCATCCGCGCTCGTGGCCGAGGCTAGCCGTTCCTCGAGCTGTTTGTCGATGAGAGAATCGACGCGACTCACGAAAAAGCTTGCGACAGAAGCGACCGCCACCGACAGCCCGGCCCGAGAGCGTTTTCGCAAGCCGCGCACGTAGGCTTCCGCAGCAGCCACGTAGTGCTGCATTGAAAACATCAACGTCACATTCACGTTGATCCCTTCGGCAATCAACTGTTCGACGGCTGGCACTCCGGAGGGAGTGCCCGGCACCTTAATCATCACGTTGGGCCGCGCCACCCTCGTCCAAAGACGGCGAGCTTCTTCTAGAGTTTTCTGAGTATCGTTAGCGAGCGCTGGAGAAACCTCCAGGCTTACAAAGCCGTCCTGTCCGCCCGTTGCCTGAAACAACGGCTCGAAGAGGCCAGCCGCTCTCTGGATGTCATCGATCGCGAGGGCCTCATAGATCTCATCTGCTGCCAGGCCCGCCTTCGCCAGCCGGCTGAGAACCGAGTCGTAGTCGTTGCTACCATTGATCGCTTTCTCGAATATCGTGGGATTGGAGGTGACCCCTCGCAAGCCGTCCTCCTCTATCAGTCTCTTGAGCTGGCCCGAGTCGAGAACGGACTTCGAGATGTTATCCAGCCAGACACTTTGTCCCAGTCCCTGCAGCGCAACCAGAGCATTCGCCTCTCTGGTTTCGGTTAGGTTAGCTTTCATGGTTGTTCTCCAGCGGAATATGACCCAGGGCGATCTCTCTCAGCTTGGGGCCGTTTGCTGTGCCTCGCTACGCTCGATCTCGAGTATCTGATCGACCCGCCGTTGATGCCGGGGCTCGCCGCTATAACGCGCGGCCAACCAGGTGCGAAGGATATCGCAGGCCAGGGCCAGCCCTATCACCCGCCCACCAAGGCATAAGACGTTTACATCGTCATGCTCGACGCCCTGATGAGCGGTGTACGTGTCGTGACAAAGGGCTGCGCGAATACCGCGAAGCTTGTTGGCCGCAATGCAAGCGCCGACCCCGCTGCCGCACACCAGCACGCCCCGCTCTGCCTTTCCGCCCTGCACTGCCCTGCCCACTTGTTTGGCGTACTCGGGATAGTCGACTGGCGCTGTGCTGTGGGTTCCCAAATCAATAACCTCGTGCCCCAGTTCTTCGAGGAAGCGAACCACGTCCACTTTGAGAACATAGCCTGCATGGTCTGCGCCAACCGCGATGAGCATTCTGCCTCCAATGACGGCATTCTAACGTGGCCTCGAGGAACAGACAACCTCACCAAAGCAGCCTGGCCTTCCGACCGGCTGAAATTCGCACGAGCATTCTAGTAGTCGTAGACGCGCCGTGGCCGCGGGCGCCGCCTCTTCCAAATCAAACCCATGCCGGCAACAAAGCCACCAATGTGAGCCCACCACGCGGTGCCTCCCATCTGCTGCTCGCTGGCCGCCAAAGACATAGCCCCGCTGAAGAACTGCATGACAAACCAAAAGCCAAGGAAAATCAAAGCAGGGAGTTCAATGAGTTGGAAAAAGAAAAAAATGGGAACCAAGGTCAGCACCCGGGCTCCAGGAAACAGGACAAGATAGGCGCCAAGAACACCCGCAATTGCACCGCTGGCCCCGACGGTAGGCACAGTCGATGCCGGATTGGTAAAGACGTGAAGGAAGGCGGCCGCCAGTCCGCAGGTGAAATAGAAGAATACGAATTTCAGATGCCCGACGCGATCCTCGACATTGTCGCCAAATACCCAGAGGTAGAGCATGTTTCCCAGAAAGTGCAGCCAGCCACCGTGCAGGAACATGGACGTCAGCAACGGCAGGGCACCGCCCAGAAGCCCCGTCGATTGCCAATAGCTGGAGTCCAAATAAAACGAAGGGACGCCGCCGAAGGCGAAAAAAAACCGAGACAGCGCCCGTTGGCCCAGAGACAGCTCGTATAGGAACACGACCGCGTTCGCAAGAATCAGAACGACGGTGACGACGGGAATGGAACTCGAACGGTTGATGTCCTTTAGTGGAATCATGGCACCCTGGGAGCCCCATTCTAGTGACAACCCCAGTCGAAAACCAGGGAAAACCCTCTGGCTGAAAACCCGCGTGGTACCGCTGTTTCCGCTGAAACTCAACCAGGGCGACCGCAGAGTCCGTCAAAGTCTCGCAAGTCCTTGAGTCGAGGTCGAGCCCTTGCTAACGCGCGGGCTACAGATTTCGCCCACGGGGCCGTTCAGTAGCCCGACCGTAAGGGAGGGCTCACAACTTTGACGGGACCCCGAGGCCGACCGGATGTAACCTTGATGTTCAACAGGGCCTTGGCTTGAAAGAGGTTTACGGTGCAGACGTTCTCCCCCATAATTTTCTCCAGGCAAGAGTCGATACGTTGGTGAAAAGTTCCATTCTGCGAAGTGAAAGACGCCATGAAGCACAGGCAAGACAAACCGCAAGAAACTCCCCAACTGGTCCAAAGACGTGGGTTCTACCTGGACATCTTCAAATACGCCGAAACACGCCCTGTTGCACTGGATGCCGCTCAATCCAAATCGTTCCTGGAAGCTTATGAGCGTCTGAAATCCTCTCTCGGCCACGCCTCCTACACTGAAGTCGCTCGCGCTCTGCGGATCTCGCCGCTCGAGGTCATGCAGCACGTCAAATATCTGCACATTCACTCCCGGGAGTGGCAAGTCCGCTTCTCGAACAACCGGCACAACGAGAACGTCTTCTTCAAATTATTGCCGAAGTAGGCTGTTATTTCGCCCCGGGGATTGTGAAGATGAAAGTCTGCTGAAGTGACGGTGTGAGCTCAATACACCGGATCGAAAATCGAACCTTGCAGATGAAGTGGTTGTGCTTCGGGGAAGAACGAAGGAGCAAACGGGATCTTTAAGAGTGCCGCGTTGTCCCGTTCCTTTTCGAACGTGCGAATCTGGGCATAGTCCAAATCGAAGGTCTTCCTGTTCCAGCGGTTGTTCACCTTAAAAGCGATTCGAATGCAGTCGACTTCCTCGCACCAATCGTCGGATTGGCCTCGCGCAGGAACGGAGAAGTACACGGTCTTCGTCACGGTTTCCTGCCGATTCATCAAGAAGGGAGCGAATCGCGAGATGATCACTTGTCGGTCTGGGCTGCCGTTTTGGGGGAACGATGCTTGGTGAAAAGCACAAGGCTTGAGCCTGCTTGAAATCGGCCGGCCGTGGCGCATGAGCACCACTTCCATATCAAGCAAAGCGATCCGCGTCCGACCGGCGTTAAAAATGCCATGTCCAGCACAAGCGATGACTCCTTGCGGTTCAAGTACGACAAGGCCGGTGGATAGACGAGCAGTCTGTAGGGCGAAACACGAACGGCCCACAATGCGTAGAGGAGAAGCCAAAAGCAAAGAAGGAAAACAGAACCGCAATTTCGGTGGCGGCTAGCATGAACGTGGTGTGGTCGGGCTCTTCTTAACGATCCAGGCAAGCTAAGCCCCTTATCGGAGATTCTGGCAAATACTTTATCTCTTGGTCACGACTGGTGCCGGGTTGGGAACTACCAGGACAAGCAGGCTATGGCTGCAGATGTCTTTGAAAGTGAGCCAGGACAGAAAGAGCCTCGACCGAGGGCAAGCCGAGGCACTGCAGAGCATCGTCAACGTACCTCCTCCGACGCATGCCCACGAGCACACATGAAAGCCCATCCAGGCTCGTCAGCAAGTTCAAGGCGATCTGGCTCAGGCTTGCAGGGCCGCGTGGGTAACCCGCTTCGTAAATGGTTGCCCGCACGGCATCGGATCGCGACTGCTGGCGGGCTTGAACGAAACGCTCGATATCTTCGAACGTACTTCTGATCAGAGAAAGATACTCCTGCAACCAAACACTCCAAAACGCATTGCTCCCGTACTGGCGGCTGCTTTCTTCGACCCAGCCCTGTAGTGGAGCGATGACGTACCTCCCGACGACCTCTTCCCAGTGGTCGACAGAGCCGGCTTGAGGAACCATCCTTTCCAACACTCCGGCCAGATTCGCAGCGCGTCCCGCCAGAACAGAAACGCCAAGTCCGCCAGATAGCCTCTGTTCGTGGTCGCGAAGCGGCCGCAGCAATGCCAGCAATTCTTGCATCCCACCCGCGATTCCTCCAGGACTGGCGAAATCGGCTAACCGAATCAATTGATTCCTCCAGAACGCATTCAGGGGCCGGTTTGCCAAAACTCCGATCCCATGCCTCCGGCAAAACTTCAAGACTGTTTCTCCCGAATCGCTTCGCTCCAAGGCCCCACCACTCTCGTAGAGATTGATGGGGAGTTGCACTACACGAAAATGGTGATCGGTAGCGATTTCCTCCGCTTGAGCCAGGCAGCGCTCCACGCTGGTTCTCTCAGGCTGCGAGCGCGACAGGCCGAAGTTGTTGGAGCTGATGCCATACCAACGGATCTTTCCTTTCGCAACCTGTTCTTCCAGGAACAGGAACGCCTGCCTGATACGGCGGTAAAATTCGTCGTGGTCGGCGGCCTCCAGGGGTGCGTGATGCGCTCTGAGGCTCAGGTAGTACTCGGGGTTATGCAGCAGAAAAACGTCGATCGATTCGAGCTGAAGGCGCTCAAGAGAGAGCACAATTTGAGTGTCCAGAAACTCGGGATGAATGCAGTGCCAAATGCCCTCTCCGTACTCGACCACCTCTGGAAACGATCGCGACCGGGCCAGCCTCATGTTCTGGCCTTGGATGTATCCACCCTTCGTAACTACGATCACGCGCTCTCGATCATAGTCTCGGACCACTCTGCCGACGATGATCTCCGATTGGCCGTCCATGTAGTTGGTACTGGTGTCGATGAGATTTCCCCCGCGGTCGAGATAATCTCGTAATGCCGCCTCGTGCTCGTTATTGCCTTCGGCGATGCGGTAGCAACCGAATCCCAGCGGATGGCACGACAATCCCGTCGAGCCCAAAGAACGAAACGATTCGGAAGGAGGTCTCATCGTAACCCGTAGCCGCCCTGCCTATTTCTCGACCAAAGAATGGTGATCCGTCGAACGACAGGATCTGCAGCACGCAAACAAGTCCCTGCCTCGAGGGCTCCACGCTTTCGCAATCCGTCGGGGAGTCTGGGCGGGTTGCTCAATTCCCTTGTTGCTCCGAGTTGCTCTGGGGGCCAGGACAACGAAGTCCGTGCGTCAGGGCGTCGACAAACGCGGCCCTGTCCTGTTCAGCAGTATGAGGCTATTCCCTAGTCTAGATATTGATCGCTTCTCCGGCGGCGCCAGCCGCGGCTTCCATGACTGCCTCGGAGAGCGTAGGATGAGCGTGAATGGTCTTGAAGATCTCTTCGTAGGTGGCTTCGAGGTTCTTGGCGATGCCAAGTTCCGCGATCATCTCTGTGGCTTCCGACCCTAGGATATGAGCCCCCAGCAGTTCTCCATACTTGGCATCGAATACCAGCTTTACTAACCCCTCGATTTCGCCGATCGCGCGACCCTTGCCGCTCGCACTAAACGGGAACTTGCCGATTTTCAAGTCATAGCCTTGTTCCCGAGCTTTCTGTTCGGTCAGGCCAATGCTCGCCACTTGGGGCTGGCAGTAAGTGCAGGCTGGGACGTTATCGTAGTCGACTCGCAGGCGATCCTTCAGGCCCGCCATTCCCTCAACGGCTGAAACGGCCTCGGCTGAGGCGACGTGAGCAAGCCAAGGGGGCCCAATGACGTCACCGATCGCGTAGACGCCAGGCACGTTTGTCTGAAAGGTATCGTCGACTGGGATACGGTCTTTGTCGACCTTGACTCCAATCTGTTCCAGCCCGAGATTCTCGACGTTACCCGCCACACCCACCGCCACCAGCGCGAGCTCAGCTTTGTAAGTGGTGGACTCACCTTTCGCGCCTTCAATTGTGGCCTCAACGCCTTCCCCGGTGATCTTCAGCGCACTGACTTTGCTGGCAGTCAGGATCTGGATGCCGCTCTTCTTGAAGGATCTTGCCAGCAAGTCCGAAATCTCATGGTCTTCGATCGGGAGAATCCGCGGCATCATCTCCACGAGCGTGATGCGGGTGCCCAACGAATTGTAGAAGTAGGCAAACTCGGCGCCGATGGCACCAGCTCCGACGATGATCAAACTCTTGGGGACCTCTTTCAGAATCATTGCTTCGCTACTGCTGATCACCCGCCTGCCATCGAACGGGATTCCCGGCAACCCGCGGGCGCGGGCGCCAGTTGCGAGCAGGATGCGAGCTGCCGAGGCCGTCTCCTTCAGCTTTCCGCTGGCATCGTAAACCTCGACCACTCCCTGGCCTGCAAGTTTGGCAGATCCCATCAGCGTGGCGACGTTGTTCTTCTTCATCAGAAACGCCACGCCTTTTTCACTCTTGTCAGCAACACCCCGGCTTCTCTGGATGATTTTTGCAAAATCGTAACGCAGATTATCGAAGCTGATGCCAAACTCCGCGCTCCTTTTGAACTGATTCAGAATTTCTGCATTCTTCAGAAGAGCCTTGGTTGGAATGCAGCCCCAATTCAAGCACACGCCGCCCAGCCGGTCGCGTTCCACCACGGCAGTCTTCATCCCTAGCTGCGAGGCTCGTACGGCTGCCGTGTATCCACCCGGGCCCGAACCAACAACAATCAAGTCAAATCCACTCGTGTTGTTCACTCGACACTCCTCTGCTTGCGGGGCGACGAAAAAGCGCAGGCAGTCTAAATGATCCACCGGGCCAAGTCAAAAAACCCGCAGACTAGCAGACTAGTGTTGCACCTGGTACACGGGAATGGGCTGGTCAGGAGGGAAGCACTGATTTGAGGAGACGGCCTGGTGTGGGGTGAGTTGCTGATTTGGGGCGATAGCTTGATCTGGGGCGACAGCCTGATCTGGGGCGACGGCTTGGTCTGGGGTGAAGACGCAGTTTGTTCCGGTGAGTCCACCAGCATCGTCATCGAAGGTGAGAACTAGGACTAGGCCATCTCTGGTCCAAAAGAGGCATCGATAGAGTAGAATCGCCCAGCTCTTAACGGATCGTGCTCGACAAAGGAACGTCGAGCACGATTTACGTTTTGGTTCCAAGAACCGATCATGATGGAGAAACGAAAACATGTTCGCATCAGCCTCGAAACCGAGATCTGGCTGGGGCAGGACGGCATCTTCACGCGAACGACAGAAAGACTTCGCGACCTGAGCGAAGGAGGCGCCTTCATTGAGTCTAGAGAAGTCTTCGCCGTGGGAAGTGTTCTCAGCCTGCGCTTCAAGCTGCCGGGAGCCCGCGAACTCATCTCCTGTTCGGTTTGCGTACGAAACCTGCGCGGCAGGGGAGGCATGGGAGTCGAGTTCCTGGATGTTTCTTCCCAGGACCGAAGCCGGATCAAGCTGGTCGTAGAGGAACAGATCTCCCGCACGCGCTAGGCGCGGTGTGGAGTCTTGCAGAACCGAACCAGGGGGAGAAGCTCTTGCCGAGCCCGTTATGCGGGTCGTTACGACCTTACGCGGATTTCGTCCTCGTTTCGGTAGCCACAGTCAGCGTGGGGGACCACCGTCCCCTTGTGCTGGCCGTGGGCTTTTGTTAACGATCTACCCACGACCACCGCTAACGGCGCGGCGATCGTGGCTACTCAATGCTGGAATATTAAAGGCGAAGTCCTTGGTTGGTTAGGGGTGGGAGTCGTCGAAAGCGCGGTGGCTTGCTTCTCCAGTTTCTCTGCCGAATGTTGCCGCCAGATGAGAACCTTGCATTTCTCAACAACCCAACCAGGCCCACTCTCACTGGTCTGAGACCGACCACTCTACCTGGGAGTCCCGTCGCAATCAGGACTGCTCCACCGGTGCGGCCTCGCCTTTCGGAGTCTGACGTTCCACATCTCCACGGGCGGCCTCGTCGAGCAACCTTAGTCCCTCCAAAAGCAAATAGGTATTGCTGCTGGCAAGGAGTTCGGGAAACGGTGACGCCGACGGCAAGAACTCGAAGCTGGCGGGCTTCAGAGCAAAACGGCCGAACAGGGCAAAGAACGCAGCTTCGCCCGACTCGTTTCTGTAGACGGCATTCACAATTCGTCCGTTGTTGAGATAGATGATTCCGATGTCCGATCCAGCAGTAACCGTCAGCGCTCCGATCTTCTGGCAGCTCTCGAGGATTTGAATGACATCCGACAACTGAAAAGCTCCCCTGAGCAGGACGGTTTCGACAGGCGACGAAGCGGGTTCTGGAAGCTGAAGACCGCTGCCACATCCGGAAAACGCCGCGTCTGCTGTTGCTTCGAAAATCCCCAGTCTTAGGCTGACCCCGCTGCCGACCTCCACAGCGATCATGTGCTCGACCAGTTTCTTGATGTTACCTAGTGTAATGTCCAACAACTAACTGGACAATAACAGGAAATTAGTTTATTGTTTGGGCATGCCGATGGTTTTGCCTCCACTGACGCTGAGTGCCACCGATCGAGGGGGAATCGAGCGCTGGTTGAAGGCCCACGGAACACCCCAACAGGTGGTAAGGCGAAGCCGGATTGTCTTGGCCGCCGCGGCGGGTCAGCCCGACAGTG
>VFZK01000086.1 GCA_016871215.1 Acidimicrobiia bacterium
GCAGAGACCACTTAGTGCTGGTACTTTCGCAACTATTGATAACGTTACCCGCCTCTGAAAAAAGGCCTTGACAACAGGTCCCCCCCCCATAAAATACTCTGTTTTGTGTTCCCTCACTGAAATCTACAGAGCGTCTTCTCTCATTCAAGGGGTTAGCCTCTCAAAGGAGCCAGCCGTGTTACTCTCCAAAACCTGTGTCATTACTGTTCTCACTCTCTTGTTAGCGAGTCTCGTCGGAATACCTCGGTTGATCGCCCAGAACGTGACCCAGGGCGAGCTGTCCGGCGTGGTTACCGATACCTCCGGAGCCCGGGTGCCACGCGCTGCCGTGGTGGCTACCCACACAGCCACCAAGTTTTCACGCGAGACTCAAACCAACGAGAGCGGTTTCTATGTCATCAATTTTCTGCCGATCGGGGACTATACCCTAACGGTGGAGGCGTCCGGTTTCCGCAAGCATGTGCGGTCGGGCATCAGCCTCAGCGGCGGGGACCGCAAGGTGCTCGATATTACGATGGAAGTCGGAGAGCTCATTAACACGGTTGAAGTGACGGCGGCAGCGCCACTGGTGGACAAAGCCGATGCATCGATCGGAGTCAACCTGGATGAAAGAACCATTGAGAATCTTCCGGTGAACGGCCGCGACTTCACGGCGCTATTGAGCCTTCAGCCGGGCGCAGTTCAGGGCGGCGGCGGCGCCTTTTCTTCTGGCAACTCGCTGCAGGCAGGCGGGACCCATGAGCCCGGCGAACGATACTCCGTGAGCATGAACGGAGCGCAGGACTCCTGGAGCTCGAACAACTTCACGATGGACGGAATCGATGTGAGCGAGATTCACTTTGGCGTGCTTTTGTCCAATTCGATCAGCATGGAGTCCATCTCTGAAGTCGTCGTCGACAGCAGCAACTATTCGGCGGAGAACGGGCGGTCTGCATCCGGTAAAGTGAACTTCATCTCGAAGGCCGGCGGAAACAATATTCACGGTTCACTGTTCGAGTTCTATCGAGGCACGAAGTTCCAGGCGAATGACTACTTTTTGAATGCCACAGGTAAGAAGCTGCCGCCGTTCAAGCGAAACCAGTTTGGCGGAAGCATCGGCGGGCCGATCAAGAAGGACAAGCTGTTCTACTTCGGCACGTTTGAAAGGATCCAGATCGACAGGACTGCGAGCTTCAACCTCAACACGTTGACCAAGGCTTTCAAGAGCACGCTGGACCCGGCAATCCGGTCCTATTTCGATTTCATGCCCGAGCCACACACCATTTCCAGAGACGACCCCCGCGTCGGACTCGCCACGCTAGCGGGCCCGCTGACCAATTACAACAATGTGTTCCTGGTGAGGCTCGATTGGAACCTCGGGAACCATCAAATTTTCGGCCGTTGGAATCGAAGCCGGCAAGACAACTCGAACGGCGCAATCACCGGCGGGTATCCTGACTACCCAGTGGTCGAGGAAACCGCCATGGACAATCTCAGTCTGACTTGGAACTCCACGTTCGGACCGACCGCGACCAATGGATTCAGCTACGGGTTACAGGACCGGTTTCAGAACCGCACGCAGTACGATGGTTTTCAGTCGTTGGCGCCCAAGTGTCCGGCGTGTGGAGTTTTGACGGTCAGTGGTGTTTTCGCAGGCGAACTGCATCCCAACGTCTTCATCGCGCCGCAGGAAAGCCGGGCTTATTTCGTGAACGATGTCTTCCGAAAACTGGTGCGGAATCACAGCCTGTCGATGGGAGGCGAGTGGCGAGAGAGTTCCTCAACCCAGGGGCGCCTCAACGTGCCGGGCTATAACTATCTGAACTTGGACGATCTAGCGAGGAACAGTCCTGTTTCGGCCAGCAACACCTGGGGCTACGATCCATTTACCATGGGACCGGCAATCCAGCAGGATTGGGGCTTCTTCTTGCAAGACGACTGGAAGGTCAACCCCAGATTGACTTTGAATCTGGGTGTGCGTTACGACTTCGTGACTGCGAACCCTGACAACGCCGAACGACCCGGCAGGCGCCCAGTCTGGAAAAATGCACTGCAATTGGGAATTTTGAACTGCAAGATCTGTACACCTGGGAACTTCCTGGTTCCTGGCACTCAGGTTAGCGATCGCGTCAACGACAAGTATTTCACGCGAGCTGGTGAGAAGTTTCGCAACGGAGATTACGATAACGTGGCGCCCCGTTTTGGATTTGCCTATGACCTGTTCGGTTCAGGCAAAACCGTACTGCGAGGCGGGTACGGGATCGTCTATCAGGTCTTGGAGCCGGCCACTTTCGGAGGACAGAGATCGGCGGTCAATGGATTGCTGAACCTGACCATCTCCCGCAATGACGTTCCCAACCTGAAGTTCCCAACCCTGGACTTCAAGGCCGCGGGCGGTCTAAAACCGCTGGCATTCATTGACCGGGATATCGAGCAGGGCTGGACGCGCCAGTGGAACTTGTCCATTCAGCGTGAGCTTGGCACCGGAAATATGGTGCAAGCCGCCTATCTCGGCAATCGCACTCGAGTGTTGTCTATTTTCAACCCGAGCTACCAGCTGAATCCGTTTTATCCCGATGCGACTCGTCCGGGCGGGGGGTTTTACCTGGATCCCTGCTGTGCTGCGGTGACGATGAGATCGGCTCCCATCCATACCGACTATCATTCTCTGCAGATGACGTTCAGGCGCTCTGTGGCCAAGGGTCTGGCGTTCAGCGCTTTTTACACCTGGTCGCATGCCATCGCCGAGTATCCAGAAGCGCAGCTAGGCGGCTTCTACTTCAGAAAGCCAGATATCACCTATCCGGATGGACCTGGCACGAACTTTTACAGGTTTGAGAGAAGCGCTGGTTTTAACGATGTCCGGCACAACTTTATTACAAACTTCCTGTACGAACTGCCATTTGGAAACCATGCAGTCGGTCGAGGGTGGCGGCTCTCGGGTGTCTTCGATGCGCGAACCGGGGTTTCTTTCGGCACGCCGAGCGCCGGGTTAACGAATCGTTTCCGAGGGACGTCACGAGTCGATGTGCTGCCCGGTGTTCCGATCTACACGGGTTATGTGGGGCCCGACAAGCCATATCTGAATAAGGCCGCCTTTGCCGTTCCAGCGACCGACTCGCAGTTTCCTGTCGGCCCAAGGGGAGAGAGGCAAGTGTTGCAGGGAAATACCGAGCAGCGCATGATTTATGGCCCCGGTCGCTGGAACATGGACCTTGGTCTGCTCAGAGACATCAACATCAAAGAAAGTCACCAGCTTCAGATCCGCGTCGAAACATTCAACGTGTTTAACCACATGAATTGGGGCAACCCGAACGGTATCAACCTCAATTTCGCTGCACCCAATTTCGGATTCATTACTCAGCCAGCCCAGGCCAATCGCCAAGTTCAACTCGGCATTCGGTACGTTTTTTGATCTGCTCCTTCGCAAGACATAAAAAGGCGCGTCAGGCAATGGCGCGCCTTTTTTCTTCTCATTGTGATTCAGTTAGCCTGTTCGGCAGGGGAAAGTGCTTCGCCCGAGGTTCTTAACGCACCAATGTGGCTGTCTACACGACCGGGAGGCGTTTGCCCGTTCCCTCAAGGTTTTTGCAGACGCCCCTCCTGCTTTGCACAGTCGGCTGCACCAACATGGCATTCCACACTAGGGAGGCCGATAGCCCAAATGATCAAGGATAGACATCAAGCGCACGGGCGGTGGTCTGCACCTCGAGCTTCAACCCCGTTCCGCTAAAGGTGGAGCGGGCGCTCCTGCGCACGCTTTCAGACAGAATACTCGGCAAAACGAGGTCCCAGTCTTGACGTTCAGGCAGAATAGCTCTGCAATCCGGGGCCTGTGCTGATGACTGCAAGAGCGAAACCAGAATGAACTACAAAGCGACGGGAGATTTGACATTCAGCCGAAGGACTTTCCTGGCAACAGTGGCATTGGCCAATCCCTTGGCGATCTCTCGGAACTCAGCCCAGACCGTTGCCGGCACCCGTAGTCCTCAAACGAAGAATGGAGGGGTCAAGACAACGGACTTTGCAAGGTCATTTTGTTACTACATTCCTAAGAAAGAGAACATCTGGGTTCGGATTCAAATCGAGTGCCGCTGCCAGGTCTTCGACCGCACTACGGGCACTTCCGACGAGTATCTGCTGAGCGTCAGAACGCAGACTGGCTTGCGGACGAACCCTCCGTCAGACAAGCTCGATCCAGGATATGACTTTTGGATGATCTTTTCCAAAAAGCATGTCTTCATCAAGCGCGTTCACACTTCCTCGTACAATCGCAACCCGACCCGCATCGGAGTGGACCAATTTGCGAACAGCGGCTGGCATCTGCAGCCTTGTGCGGCCACGGCTCTTCGCTCCGGTGCCGAGATCCGAAAAGCCCTCAGTGCTTGGCGTCCCTTGGTGGCTAGGAGCGAGTTTGTGAGTGCCGATGGTCGACGTGGCTACCTCATCGAATACCCCGTGAAGTGGGCGGATGGGAATCCGGACAACACGTTCCGTGTGGAAACGGGCCCAGTGGTCCTGCTGGACCCCGAAAGAGTGCAGGTCGGCAGAAGCCCTGAGTTCGACGATTTCCAATGGGCGTACCTGGATTACCGCTCACACGACCAGGTACGCTGTTTTTTGGAGCGTCCCACCTCGATTCTCTCGGGTGCGACGTATCAGTCATCGGCCACAACGCCGCGGCGCAATCCCGCGCTCAATGACGAACAGGTGGCCCAGATCGAAGGCCGGCTTTACACAGGATGGAATCCACCGATTCCTACAGAATCGCTGCGACGACTGCTCGAGACGGATCATTATTCCGCCATCGAGCATCGCAAGGCTGCAACGACACTTTATGCGCTCAACCTTCCAACATCCGGATGAGATGCTGCCGCCGGCGCACCGCTTTTGGTGGCCGGCCAACGCCTCGCCGAAACTCCGATAGACCGCTCTGGAGCAAAACCATGCCGATGAAATACTCCACACTCTTTGTCTTGGCGTTGCTTGTTGTTGCCAGAACGACCCACGTCCATGCGGACCTCAGAGAGGCCGTCTACGCACATGACGGGCAGATACTGCGGGTTTCCGTCGACAGGATCGACACGTTGATCCGATCGGACACCGATGTGCTGAACTTTCCAGGGATGATCGCGTTCACCGGCAAACTGATTCTTCCCTACGGACGGGGCCGGCACGGTGGCAAAGAAGGCCGTCCCGCCGCTATTTCGACGGATGGTGGCAAGAGCTGGCAGGACCTGCCGCCCGATTCGCCATTTTCTGACAACGTTCAGAATTCCGGCATCTATGGCTTCCTGCGTGACGGGAGCACACTGTACGTGGATGTGTTCCCCCTCGAAGTCAAATCGAGGCGAGAGGACTGGGGCGGAAAGGGCTATCACGCCTCGCAGCGCATCACGGACCCCACCTGGCGAGTACGTCGTTTCTCGAAGAGCGGCGAGTTGGTTGACACGTTCACGACCAAGGTCGCCGGCCTCCCCTGGAAAGAGGCCTCTTACGAAAACTACGGGAGCGTCGTGGAACTCAAGAATGGAGACTTGCTCACAGCCTTTCAGTGCCATGCCCAAGCTCCCAGCGAGACCGAAGGGTACACTTTCACCACGTTCATCGCACGATCAACCGACGGTGGAAAGACATTTCAACATGTGCAGACTTTCGTGCCGAGGACGGATGGAAAGAAAATCGGCAGCCAAGGCCTCTGTGAACCCGACGTGGCGCTGCTTCCCAACGGAGACCTGTTGTGTTTGATGCGAAGCGGCTCGGATACTCCCTTGTACCAGTCGCGCTCAAAGGACGATGGCAAGACCTGGAGCTTGCCAGTGTCGATCGGCTGGCCGGGAGTCAAGCCCAGGCTGCGGGTTCTCAGCAACGGGGTGTTGGCTTGCAGTTCTGGGAGAGGGATCTACGGCTCCCCTCAGGTAACTTACGCAATGTTCAGCATCGACGGAACCGGCGAGAAGTGGGAAGCTCCTTTCAACTTTCACACCGGACCGGGTTGTTCCTATACGTGGAACCTGGAACGGAACGGCCAGTTCTATGTCATCTATTCCCACTCAGACTTCAGGAAGGCGCTGGGAGCTTACAGACTTCCTTACCAGGCCATCAAGTGGGCAGTTCTCAACGTGACCAAAGAAAAGCGCGTGCGCTAAACGGACGGAAGCCACGAACGCGCCCGAGGACTCTCTCGCGGCGGCTCAGCTTCGTCAGGCGATTTCCAACGGGAGTACTCGACTCGAAAGGCTCGACTCGCGCGCAGCGTTTGGTCTTCCGCAGCTCTCAATGAGAATCGGCAGCCGAGGGAGGCCAGAAAGGTTTGCGGCTGGTCGCCGAAGCGCTCGGGCTCTGGAAGCGATTCGTCGCGAGCCGGCGGTGATGTGAAGCACTGTCCGCCGCAGGCACATGAAGCAATGGTCGTGCGCAGTCCTTCGGCGAGTTGCTCACCGGAGTGGTGACCCACTTTCTGAGGTGCGGCGCGCCACGCGTCGTGGGTAAGGTGGCCAATGTGAAGCAATCCTCGATCGTCTGCGCCGCGCATGAACGACCCCGGTTTTTGAACGAAGAGGACATTGGCCATCTGAAGACGGGCTGCAGGTCTAGTTGACACCGCAGGTCTGCCGGCTTCGCGTGCCCACCGTCGAGCTGATCTTCAGTTTGGCTCCAGGGTAAGCGCAAATCCTGTACCCCCAAGAACCAAGCAGAGGCAGGCGTAAGGCCGTCCAGCATGGGCCGCGGCACGATGTCTGTCTGCGCTCTCAAGACACGAGATCAGCTAGACCTGTGCTGCTCGGCGCCTTTCGGCCTTTTCGAAATTTGCCTTGGCTTCTCCGACTACCAGGTTTCGCCCTTTGAATAGAAACCCGTTCAGTCGCTTGGTCTCTCTTTCCATCTCCTGGCGTGTGGTGACTTCGACGAATCCGAAACCTCGCGACTTCCCGGTGTTGGAGTCGTTGACGATCTTCACAGCTTCCACCCGGCTGCCGTCGCCGCTAAACAGGTCTCGTAATTCCTGTTCGGACGCCCGATACGACAGATTTCCGACATAGATCCGGTGGGGCATGGAACTCCTTACCTTTCCGCTAGAGCTGCAATCCTGACCCCTGGAATACAGCAACTCGCTTCAGTGGGTTTGGGAATGTTAAGCGCGAATGGCTTTTCGCTTGTTGCGTGCCTCTGAAACGGCTTTGAGCCGCTACCGCGAAGGGCGCTGCCGGGCGATTGGGAATTCGCGGCGGCGAAGAGCAGTGTCGTGGAACCGCTCGCTTCCGCAGAAAGTGGTGGCTGTAACCCTTCCACTACAGATGCGCGGAAACACCGGCTAGAGGCAGTGCTGCTTCGGTTGTGCGACATAGGAACGGTGAAACAGAGAGAAAGTTGAGCGGAATTTACCCCAGATCGACGAGCAGTGTCAAAGACTATTTGGAGCGCCGAACTAGGCTCAGAGCAATGGCATTCCAGTCATGAGCCTCTCGTGTTTGGGGCGAATCCAGCACATTCATGATGAGGCTCAACGAGCGATCAAGGCAGGCGAATCGATCGGCTCGACGGTCGTGTCGCGACAGCAGATCAGCTGATCCCGAGCGCGCGTTGCAATCCTTTTGTGGTGTCGACCAACCAGCCTCGCCCGAATCCAGGCAATGCGGGACGAGGATGCTAGGAGCGAGGCATGCGGTGTCGAGGAGTGCTTTGCTGAAGGTGCGGTCTCAAGACTCGAGGTCCGAGAACGACTGCAAGGTGCGGGTCAGACGAAGCCAAGTCAGAACTGTACTGGGTAGTTCTGTCGAGCGTCCTGCATGCCGCCGTTCATCGCCGCCTCGCTTGGTTGGCTTGGTTCGTTCGCTTCCCAAAGTTACAAGAACCTGCTAGCATTTGCGCCGTTCATTCAGTAGAAACTCTTTTCCGCGGCCTCAGCCGCCGTTCAGTTTTCAGGAGGCGACATGCAGACGATTTGTCTTTCCCGGCTCGGGCGCTGGGCTGGTCTTGGTTTGGCCGTAACGCTGTTGGGATCGATGCCACTGCGCAGCCAAGACTTTCAACCAGAGGTCCTGCCATTGCCGCCGCAGCTGGCGACCTATGAGGAAATGAGCGTTCCTGCGGATAATCCGTTGACCCCAGAGAAGGCGGCGCTAGGACGGCAGTTGTTCTTCGATAAGCGACTGAGTGTCGATGGCTCGCGTTCCTGCTACTCCTGCCACCTTTGCGAGCATGGGCTGACGGATGGCAAACCGAAAGCGATCGGAGTCGGTGACAAACCGTTGAAGCGCAGCAGTCCGACGCTGTGGAACATCGGCTATCACAAAGAATTCTATTGGGACGGCCGAAGCCCGTCGCTGGAACCGCAGGGCGCGGCTGCTTGGCGTGGCGGTAACATGGGGGCAGCGGGTAAAGAGAACGAAATTGTGGCCAGGATCAATGCGATTCCCGGATACAAGAAGCAATTCCAGAGCATTTTCAAAAGCGACGCTACGGTCGATGCCATTTTCAAAGCCATCGCCTCGTTCGAACGAACGATCATCAGCGGTGGCACGGCCTATGATCGCTTCAAGGCCGGCAACAAGAAGGCGATGACCAAGCAGCAGCAAGCCGGATGGAAGCTTTTCCAGGATCTGAAGTGCAACAACTGCCATGATGGCGTGCTATTCACCGACCAGCAGTACCACAACGTCGGCGTCGGCATGGAGGGCGACAAAGCCGACGATGCAGGACGCTTCGACAAGACCAAAAAGATCGAGGATACCGGAGCCTTCAAGACGCCGACGCTGCGAGATGTGACGAAGTCTGCCCCTTATTTCCACGACGGCAGCGTGAAGACACTCGAAGAGGCAGTGGACTTCATGCTGGGCGGTGGCAAAGCCAACAAGTTTCTCGACAAAAAGAACCTGGAGAAGCGCAAGGCAACGCCCGTCCAGAAGAGGCAGTTGCTGGCGTTTCTTGAGGCGCTGGAAGTGAATTGCACGTTGACGGCTCCGAAGCTTCCGTAGCCGCCAAGGACCCATCCCTATTGGTGGCACGGCACACAGACTTCAGGTTGAAAGACCAAATAGCCAGTCACTAATAGCCAATTGCAAGTGCATTTCTTCACGCCAAACCTGTCTTCGCGGATTGCCGCTTTCTGAGGAGATTCGCTACGCCCAGAGCTGCCGAAGTCGAACTGGTCAAAGGGTTGGGGCTATTCGACGCCACGATGCTCATCGTGGGTTCGATGGTCGGGTCTGGCATCTTCATCGTTTCGGCTGACATTGCCCGACAGCTCGGATCCGCTGGCTGGCTGCTGATGGCTTGGGTGGCCACTGGCTTGTTGACCGTGGCGGCGGCCTTGTCCTGCGGCGAACTGGCGGCCATGATGCCCAAGGCCGGCGGCCAATACGTTTATCTGCGGGAGGCGTTTTCGCCGCTTTGGGGGTTCCTGTATGGCTGGACGTTGTTCCTGGTCATCCAGACAGGCACCATCGCCGCGGTCGCCGTTGGCTTCGGCCGGTTTCTCGGCGTGTTGCTTCCCGCTGTTTCGCCGACGGCTTGGCTCGTCAAGCCTGTCAACCTCTCGACCCACTATGCCATCAGCCTTTCCATGCAGCAGCTGGTGGCAATCTTGCTCATCGTATTTCTGACCGGCATCAATTCCCGGGGCTTGAGCGTCGGAAAGTGGATTCAGAACATCTTCACTTCCGCCAAGATGCTGGCGCTGCTGGCGCTGATTGTCCTTGGCACCATCGTTGGGCGGAACGCCGAGGCGGTTTCGGCCAATTTCTCCGATTTCTGGTCGGTGCGAGGCGCTAGCGCCATCGAACCGGACTTCTACTGGCTGACCGCCGTCTCCGCGACGGCAGGGCCCTTCGGTCTTTTGGTGGCATTTTGCGTGGTGCAAGTCGGTTCGTTGTTTTCGAGCGATGCGTGGAACAACATTACCTTCACGGCGGGTGAAGTACGGCAGCCGCAGCGAAACCTTCCGCTTGCGCTGATTCTGGGGACCGGCTCGGTAGTCGTGCTCTATCTGCTGGCCAACGTAGCCTATCTGAGTACTCTGCCCCTGGAGAAGATCCAGCAAGCTCCGGACGACCGCGTGGCGACAGCCATGCTTTCGGTTGTTTTCGGAGACAGTGGCGCACTGATCATGGCTGCCGCCATCATCGTCTCCACTTTTGGCGCGAACAACGGCATCATTCTGGCCGGCGCCCGTGTCTACTACGCCATGGCGCGCGACCGATTGTTTTTCGGCGCGACCGGAAAGTTGAACCGGCACCACGTGCCCGGCGTTGGGTTGGCCCTGCAGTGCGTTTGGGCCTGCCTGCTGGTGCTTCCGCGAACGCGGTTGCGCGACAGTTCTGGAGCACCGCTCATCGACGCGGCCAGTGGGCTGGAGCGCTACGGCAATCTGTACAGCAACCTGTTGGACTATGTGGTGTTCGCCGTGCTCTTCTTTTATGTCTTTACCATCGCCGGGCTCTTTCGTCTGCGCCGCACGCAGCCAGAGGCCGAGCGCCCCTACCGGGCGGTCGGTTATCCGTTTGTGCCGGCCTTGTATCTTGCCGCAGCGACGGTCATCATGGCAGTCTTGCTGCTCTACAGGACTCAGACAACCTGGCCTGGTCTGATCATTGTCTTGAGCGGCATTCCGGTCTACTTCGCATGGCGAACAGCGGCTGGTAGGCGACAAATGCAGGGTGCGTAGGTTGCTCTGAAAGCAATCTGGTTTGCCTGGAACTCAAGTTTGCTCGATTCTGACAGGCCCACCGCAGCAGGCGCACACTGCGCTGTTTCGCCGGCAAGATCACAGCCCACCGGAATCGGCCCAGAAGACGAGCTCTGCTGGCGACTCTACAGGTCTCTTCCGATCCGGAAGAATAAACTCTGTTCTCAGGAGACTGTTCGATGGATTCCAATCTGCTAGCGACGAAGTCAATCGAGAAACTAGTGGGAGACGTCGAACACGGCGCGAAGGCGCTCAGGCGGTCTCTAAGCGCTCTAGACCTCACGCTGCTAGGGATTGGAGCGATTATCGGCACAGGCATCTTTGTGCTGACGGGAACAGCAGCCGCGAATCAGGCAGGCCCAGCCATTGTCGTTTCCTATGTCGCGGCGGGACTGGCTTGCGCTTTTGCCGGGCTCTGCTACGCAGAATTCGCAGCGATGATCCCGATTGCTGGCAGCGCTTACACCTATGCCTATGCGACACTTGGAGAGGTGTTTGCCTGGATGATCGGATGGGACTTGATCCTGGAATACGCCGTCGGTTCCATGACCGTCGCCATCGGGTGGAGTGGCTACTTCCAGCGAATTCTCGCCGGCTTTGGATGGCACCTTCCTGTCTGGATGACTGCAGCCCCGACGGCGGCACCTGGTGCAGCAATCAACCTGCCGGCGATTGCCATCGTTCTGCTGATCACAATCATTCTGGTGATTGGAGTTCGCGAGAGTGCCCGCTTCAATGCGGTCATGGTCACCATCAAGCTCGCCGCCATCCTGTTTTTCGTCGTCGTGGGGGCACGTTACGCCAAGCCAGCAAACTGGTCGCCTTTCGCTCCTTATGGCTGGCCGGGAATCATGGCGGCGGCGGCAGTCGTCTTTTTCGCCTATATCGGGTTCGATGCGGTTTCCACGACCGCAGAAGAAGCGCGGAATCCTAAACGAGACCTGCCCATCGGCATCATTGCCTCGCTGCTGATCTGCACCGCTCTCTATCTCGCGGTGGCAGGAGTCCTTTGCGGCATCATTCCCGTCACCGAACTGAGGGCCGACGCCAAGTTTCTGAATGCTCCTGTGGCTTACGCGCTTTCCGTGATCCACCAGGATTGGGCTGCGGGACTGGTCTCGGCCGGTGCCGTCGCTGGCATCACCAGCGTGTTGCTCGTGATGCTGATGAGCCAGCCACGCATTTTTTTCTCCATGAGCCGCGACCAACTGCTGCCCGCCGGCGTCAGCAAAGTGCACCCTCGCTTCGGCACTCCGTACATCACGACGATCATCACCGGCTTGGTCGTCGCGCTGTTTGCCGGCCTCCTGCGCATCGACGTGGTTGGTGAGATGACGAGCATCGGTACTCTGTTCGCCTTCGTCGTTGTCTGCCTGGCCGTGATGATTCTGCGCGTCAAACGCCCCGACGCGCACCGACCTTTCAAAGTCGCTGGAGGATTTGTCGTTCCGGTTTTGGGGACACTTTCTTGCGTCTATCTAATGGCGAGCCTGCCGGTCATTACGTGGGTGCGATTCCTGGTGTGGCTGGACCTGGGGATGCTGATTTACTGGTTCTACGGGCG
This sequence comes from Acidimicrobiia bacterium, assembly GCA_016871215.1. Classification (GTDB taxonomy): domain Bacteria; phylum Acidobacteriota; class Terriglobia; order Versatilivoradales; family Versatilivoraceae; genus VFZK01. Next base: position 12,231 of record VFZK01000086.1, read on the forward strand.
CACGCATAGCCCTTTGGTCAATCAAGCTGAGCGCCGCGCGCGCAGCGCCTTTGAAGGCATGGGCAACTTCGTCTCCTTCGCCTCTTATCTGATCCTTTTCAACGGCTTCTGCATCACCGTGCTGGCCTACCTCACAGAGTTTGGCGTGACCACCGAGAACTCAGCTAAGTGGCATGAGATTTCGGTGACCCCGGAACAAGCCGATATCGTGGGGTGGACGATTCTCGGGATCGGTATAGCCATCCTCGCCGCCGGTTTCCTGCTCAGGAAGTTAGCTCCCAATTCGAACGCGGCGTGACACAATGAGGCGTGGGGCTTGAGGGTGAGCGGTGAGGCCTCAAGGAAACGACGGACCATGCTATTAGGCCTGATAGGCGTTGTCGTTTTCATCGTTTCATTTCTGGTAACGACAGGGCTTGCCGTTTGGTTTGTGGTGAAGTTGCCTGCCGACTATTTCGTTCAAAACAACCGAAAGACCGCGAAGCGAGTTTCGATCACACACTGGGTTCAATTCCTGTTGCGCAATCTGGTTGCAGCTGGACTGATCGCGCTGGGCATCGTCTTGTCACTTCCCGGCGTCCCCGGACAAGGCTTGCTCACGATCCTTCTGGGAGTGATGGTTTCCGATTTTCCAGGCAAGGAGCGTCTGGAGCGAAAGATTGCGAGCTACCCCAAGGTACTTGAAACACTCAACCGGCTGCGGGCACGCTTCAGCAAGCCGCCGCTGGTGATGTGAGTTCATTCGGTTGAAAGATCCTGAAAGCTATGAACTCTAGTTCGTCCTCGTCGTCGTTCTCGTCCTCGGCTTTAACTCGAGAAGATGGACGGAGAGGCCGACGACGAGTTCGAGAAGGACGAGGATGATCTCCGATTCCGCCAAGCGCGTGCTTCGAATCGAAGCAGAAGCGATCACCGGCCTGATCGACCGCATCGACCACCGGTTCGAACGAGCCGTCGAGGCTCTCGATGCTTGCCGCGGCCGCGTGGTCGTCAGCGGCATGGGCAAGTCCGGCATCATCTGCCGCAAGATTGCGGCCACGTTTGCCAGTACAGGGATGCCTTCTTTGTTCTTGCACCCGGCTGAAGCGAATCACGGCGATCTCGGGATGATCGTCAAGGGTGATGTTGTCCTGGCCGTGTCTAACAGCGGAGAAACCGAGGAGCTTTTGTGGTTGGCCGAATCGCTCAAGCGCCTCGGCATTTTCCTGATCGGTCTCGTCGGCAACCCAACTTCGTCGCTAGCTCGCGCCAGTGACATTGTGTTGGACGTCAGTATCCGGCGCGAGGCCTGTCCTCTCGGACTGGCTCCAACGGCCAGCACCACCGCGGCCCTGGCGATGGGTGATGCCTTGGCCATCGCACTTTCCGAAAAACGCGGCTTCAAAGCCGAGGATTTCGCCCATCTGCATCCCGGCGGCAAACTGGGCAAGCGATTCCAGCGCGTGGAGAACCTGATGCACAGCGGCAGCCAGCTTCCAGCTGTCGGCACAGAAACACCGATGCGCGACGTGATCTACGAGATCTCCAAGAAAGGGCTGGGCGTAACGGCGGTGGTGGGTGAGAACGACAAGGTTGCGGGCATCATCACGGATGGCGATTTGCGCAGGCTGTTGCAGAAGGATGAGAGCATGGTTAGAAGCACGGCCGGCGCTTGCATGCATCCGAAGCCCTTAACCATATCCCGCGATGAACTGGCCGCAGTGGCGCTGCGAATGATGGAGGAGAGGAAAGTGACCTCGTTGCTCGTCGCCTCATCCGACGGAGTTCTGGAGGGCGTCATTCACATTCACGACCTCTGGCAGACCCAGATGTTCTGAGACGTGGCGGTCTCACCGCCTCGATCGTGGGCTTGGATCCTGTCCAGCAGAGGCAGAGGCTGGCCCTCTTTGCCTTGGCCTTATCTCCGAAACTCTTTCGGGAAAGGGAATCCGAAATCGGGCTACACTGCTTGTCGATGGAAGGCTTCCGATGCGTTGTGTCCCATGATGGTTCATTCAACCAACCCAGGAGGAAACCATGAAACTTGTTGAGGCTTTACAGTCGGAGTTCGAGACGGAAGTCGCCATCGCTCGGAAGTTTCTGGAGCGCGTTCCCGAAGACAAATTATCTTGGACCCCGCACGAGAAGTCGATGGCGCTCGATCGCCTGGCTTCGCACATCGCCGAGATTCCCATGTGGACGATTCCAACGCTTGAGCAAGATTCTCTGGATCTTGCGCCGCCGGGCGCGCCGCCTTACACGCCCCACGTTGCGGCCTCCCGAAAGGAGATGCTTGAGATCTTCGATAAGAACGTCGCAGCGGCCCGAGCTTCGCTGGCGGCAGTTAAGGACGACCGTTGGACGCAGCCCTGGTCTCTCTTGATGGGAGGACAGGTGCTGCTGGCTGAGCCGCGCATCGCCATATTGCGCAGCTTTGTGTTCAACCACCTGGTGCATCACCGCGCTCAACTAGGCGTCTATCTGCGCCTGAACAATGTGGCGGTGCCTTCGACCTACGGTCCGTCAGCCGACGAGAACACGATGTAAACCGCTTGGGCCTCCTCTGGTCAGCCTTGAGTCCGGACTTCTCACCCACGGCGCGATAAGCTGGAACATTGCTTTCGTGAAATGCTGTTCGCCTGGCGGGGACACCCGCAAGCCTCAGCCATGCTAACCGAGCCAAGAACCCTTGGCACCAACCCGCTTGCTGACCGCATGAGCGTCACTCAGCTGTCCCCGCAGAGACTGTACAAAGTTCCAGGGGAAGCCGCAGGGTTGTTAGCCACTAACCGGTGGTCGAACGTTAGCGACATCACGTGTTCTGAGGTCGTCTCGCTCACCCCCCTGGAAGGCTCCCAGGCGGCGTCTGGGTGAAACGGGTCATCGATGAGTGCCACAACGCCTTGTACCACGGGTGTGCCGAATAGTCTGGTTATTTAGTGGACACTAGACTAGTTTCTGTCTTCTAACTAGTTTCTGTCGCGAAACGGTTGAAAGTGGCACTGGGAGGCTGGGGGGAGCCTCGGCAAGTTGCGATTATCAGGGTGGGAGTGTGGAAGAATCTAGAGCAAAGGGAAACCAGCAGGCAGACGGCGTTGCCCGCAGACACGTGGGCACAGTAGGGAGGAAGGAAGG
>VFZK01000087.1 GCA_016871215.1 Acidimicrobiia bacterium
GGTTTTCCGGAAACCGCCCCGCGGCCAACGCCTCGCAAAGCGCGGTTAGAAGGCGTTGATTTCAGAGGCCAAGAAAACTCTAAGAACCCGTCCCAGCAAGGGCTTCCGAGTTTCGCGACAGAAACTAGTCTAGTGCTTTTTTCAGCGCGCGGGTATCGGCTGTCGCACGAAGGCAGCCACCAGGTGTCTTTGGGGGGAGTGACATTTTGCGTTTCGAGATCATCACCTCCGACCCTGGCACTCAGGCAAGGTTGGGCAATATTGCCACGGCTCACGGTGAGATTACGACTCCGGTATTCATGCCTGTCGGCACTGCAGGGACCGTCAAGGCAGTCACTCAGCAGGAACTCAAAGCCCTTGGAGCTGAAATCATCCTCAGCAATACCTACCACCTTTACCTCCGACCTGGTCATCAGCTCATCGGCGACTTAGGCGGCCTCCACCGCTTCATAGCCTGGGATCGTCCGATTCTCACCGACAGTGGAGGCTATCAAGTATTTAGCCATAGTGAGCTGCGCAGGGTCACTGATGAAGGTGTTGCCTTCCGGTCGCACCTTGACGGATCGGCACATTTCCTCTCACCAGAGAAGGCGATCGAGATCCAGCAGGTTTTGGGCGCAGATATCATTATGGCCTTCGACGAATGTACGCCCTACCCAGCCGACTTCCTCATCGCCCGAGATTCGATGGAGCGCACCTTGCGCTGGGCTGTTCGGTCCAAGCGCGCGTTCGAGTCTGGAGTGGGAAAAACTCCCACAGGGGACCAGTGGCTTTTCGGCATTGGGCAGGGAAGCATCTATCCGGAACTCCGGCACGAATGCCTAAGCCGGCTTCTGGACAATGAATTCCCTGGATACGCGATCGGAGGATTGTCCGTAGGGGAGCCTAAACCCATCATGCTTTCCATGGTGGCAGAGAGTACGCGGCTCTTGCCGGCGAACAAGCCGCGTTACTTGATGGGGGTGGGGACTCCACTGGATTTGGTGGAATGCATCGCTCTGGGCGTAGACATGTTCGACTGTGTGATGCCAACGCGCCACGCTCGCAACGGTTGGCTGTTCACCTCTTCCGGCCACATCTCGATCAAGAACGCCCGATTTGCGCGCGACGACAGACCCGTCGATGAAGCCTGTTCGTGCCAAGTTTGCAGCAATTACAGTCGTGCTTACTTGCGGCATCTCTCCCTGTCGAAAGAGATCCTGTCGGCGATCCTGAACACTCATCACAACCTCTACTTTTATCTTGACACCCTCAGGCAGATTAGGGATGCTATCGCGTCCCACAGGTTTCTAAATTTCATAGCGGAGTTCAAAGCGAAGCAAGAAATAGGGTAGGGTCGTCGAGGCGCGCCTCTGGGTTGCATCTCACGCGTGTTGTCTTCATAATCTCACAATCTTTAGGTTGAGACTGTTCCATGGTTCAACACCCGGCTTCGTTTCGCGGAGCCGGCCGTTTGGATTGCCCTGATCTTCCAAGTTCACACTTAAACACGAAAAGCTACGATCCAGCGGTCTGGAGGCATTTCTGATGTCTTCTCTGGCGCTCTTGGCGGCCGAGCAGCCGAGCCCTGTATTTGTTCAGCCTCTAATTTTTCTGGCGATTGGGTTGATCTTCTATTTCATTGTTTTTCTCCCCAATAGAAAGCGCCAAAAAGCCCTGCAGGACATGCTCAACAATCTGAAGAACGGCGACAAGGTCGTCACTTCCGGTGGGATCTTTGGGATCATTGCGGGAATCAAAGACGACAGGGTCCAGCTCAAAGTGGCAGACCAGGTGAAAATCGAGGTTTCGAAGAGCGCCATCGTGTCTAAGCAGTCCGAGGAGTCCAAGTAGTTTCGATTTTGTCTTGAGGCTTTGGGGGTCCATGCAGAAGAGCTTACGTTGGAAGTTGCTGACGATCATTGCGGTCACGCTAGCCTGCATTTTCGGCGTTACGGGATTCCCCCCAAGTGTTGACAAGGTGAAAGAACGCATCCACCTTGGACTCGATTTGCGCGGCGGGATGCACCTCATCCTTCAAGTGGTGACCGATGACGCCGTGAACATTGAAACCGACTTGACGGTCGAACGGCTCAAGGAAGACCTCCGCAGACGCCAAGTGACGTTTTCAGAGGTTCGCAAGCGAGATGTCAAAAGCATCGAGATCCGTGAGCCCGATGCACAGAAAACCTCCGAGGTGCGCGCCGCGATAGACGAGGGGTTCCCGGCGTGGGACCGAAGCAGTCTGCCCGGGGTTCCTAATTCGTATCTGATCACCCTGAAGACCAGCGTCGAGCGCCAGATCCGCACGAGTTCTGTCCAGCAGGCAATCCAAACCATCCGCAAACGTGTCGACCAATTGGGTGTGACTGAGCCAGTCATCCAGGAACACGGTCCTGCCGATGAGCACCAGATCCTGGTTCAGCTACCCGGGGTCGACGACCCTGCGCGCGTAAAGGACATCATCAAGTCCACGGCGCTACTCGAGCTGAAGATCGTCGAGCCTGGGGGCGGCCCGTTTCCTAGCCGCGAGGCGGCTCTTTCGCAATCCGGTGGGGTTGTACCCGAAGGCAAGGAACTGCTGCCATCGGTTCGCCGCTTCAGCGACAACAGCTCTAGCTCGACCGAAGAGTGGTACTTGTTGAACAAAGTCGCCTCCATCACCGGGCGGGACTTGAAAACTGCGAGCCAGAGCTCGGATGAATTCGGCAAGCCTGCGGTTAGTTTTAACCTGACATCGGACGGAGCCGATCGGTTCGAGAAAGTGACCGCGGCCAATATCGGGAAACCGCTGGCGATTGTGCTCGATGGCAAAGTGCAATCGGCTCCAAACATCAGAAGCCAGATTCGCGATTCGGGGCAAATCAGTGGGAGCTTCACGTTGGAACAGGCCAACGACTTGGCCTTGGTATTGCGATCCGGAGCGCTGCCTGCGTCGTTGGTGTACTTGGAGGAGCGGACGGTTGGTGCGTCGCTGGGAAACGACTCGATACGACAGGGAGTTGTCGCGTCGATCGTGGGGTTGGTTGCCGTCGTCGTGTTCATGGTCATTTACTACCAGCTTTCGGGAGTGAATGCCGTGATAGCATTGATTCTCAATATAATTGTCACCATAGCCGCCATGGCCTATATCGGTGCGACGCTGACACTGCCGGGCATCGCGGGTGTCGTTCTCTCGATTGGCATGGCGGTGGATTCCAACGTATTGATCTTCGAGCGGATTCGTGAAGAGCTGTGGGGTGGCAAGAACGTCGTCTCTGCGGTGAACACCGGGTTCAACAAGGCATTTGGCACCATCATCGACACTCACGTGACCACAGTCGTTTCCATCCTGTTTTTGTTCTTATTTGGCACTGGGCCGGTCAAAGGATTCGCGGTCGTGCTGTTCTGGGGATTGGTTGCGAACTTGTTTACCGCGGTCTTTGTCTCTAAGTTTATCTTCGACTGGGGTCTCAGCCGCCATCCCAAGCGTGCGACTCTGAGCATTTAGGAGCAGAAAGACGACCAGCGCAGTCTAAAATGTGCTGGCTTTCGAAGGAACTTTTTGGCAGCTTGGGTGTCTAACAGACACTGAGCCAAAGTTTGGGGAAGAGGGAGAAAAGCAGGCAATGCGTTTCTTCAAAAGTGTCAACGTCGACTGGATTGGAAAGAAGAACATCTTTCTTGGAATCTCAGTCGGGCTGATGGTCGCTAGCGTCGTTTCGGTAGTGGCCCGAGGCGGTTTGCGGTACGGCGTCGACTTCAGCGGTGGAACACTGGTCTACGTCAAATTCAAAGAAAACCCCCCTCTCGATGCGATACGCGCGGCCTTAAAGCAGAAGGGGTTGGGTGAAAGCACCATCCAGCGCTTCGGGCTGGAATCGGATCGCGAGGTGATCATCAGCCTGGATCAGACGGCGACCACGCGTGGTCAAGAGTTGGACCATGGCCAGTCCGGCATTGCCGACACTCTAAACCTGAGTTTCCGCCCGGCCGACGCAGGCAGCAAGCTGGACCTTAATAATCTAGGCGCCGTGCGCCTGGAAGCGGCACTTGCCGGCATCCCTCAGCTTTCCCAGATCCTGCAGAAACCGGGCCAGCCTGCGGTGATGGCGCCTGTTCCGGCCCTGACGAAGGCTTTGATCGACTATCGAAACAGCCACGGCGGGTTGTTTCGCAGCTTTGAGGAGTTGAAAACGCTCGGCATCACGGAAGAGGTGTCGGCGTTGCTGCGCGACCGCTTCTATCTTGGCGAATTCGCGGTGATCAAGACTGAGATCGTTGGGGCGAAAATCGGGAAAGCCTTGCAACGTCAAGCCGCTTCAGCCGCCTTGTACGCGCTCGGCGGCATGCTGGTCTACATCGGTTGGAGATTCAAAGGCGCCGTTTACGGAACGGCTGCCGTCATTGCCGTTTTCCACGATGTCCTCATTACAGTAGGATTCTTCTCTTTCTTCAACAAAGAGATCTCTCTGACCGTCATCGCGGCGCTGCTGACTCTGGTTGGTTATTCGACCAATGACACGATTGTCGTTTTCGACCGAATTCGAGAGAACCTGAAACTTCTCCGTCGCGAGCCGCTCGTTTCGGTCGTGAACAAAAGCATCAATCAGACCCTGAGCCGGACGATTCTGACTTCCGGGCTGACTTTCCTCACCGTGCTATCTCTCTATCTTTTTGGCGGGGAGGTCATCAATGGATTTGCGTTCGCCCTGGTGATTGGGATAATAATTGGAAGTTATTCCTCCATTGCCATCGCCAGCCCCCTTGTTGTGATGTGGTATGATTACAGGGGCAAAAAGAAGTCGCTCGCGAAGGCAGCGAGTTTCTAGCGGTCTCTGAAGACTTAGTGAAGAGGCACAAACTGAAACCCAGGGAAGGGAGGTTTGAGAATGTTTGATCAACTTATCGAGTCGACCGGCGCGCAGGACAAGACCAAGAAACCCCTCACGATGTTCGTGTCGGTCGTGATCCATGTGGTCCTGATAGTCGTCTTGGTGATCATCCCGCTGCTGTTTCCAGAGACGCTGTCTGGCTCCATGCAGCAGTTGACTTTCCTGGTCGCTCCTCCTCCGCCGCCCCCACCGCCACCGCCACCCCCGGCAGCACCCACTCCGGTGAAGGTGGTAAAGCGTGTCGTCGATGACGGCACATTCAGGGCTCCAGTCGAGATTCCCAAGGAAATCAAGATGGTCGTTGATGAGGGGCCGCCTCCCGACATGGCAGTAGGCGGAGTTGTCGGCGGGGTTCCCGGAGGCGTTCCGGGTGGCCAGATTGGTGGTGTCATCGGTGGCGTGATCGGTGGTTCTCCCACATCGGTTGCCCCTCCCCCCCCTCCACCGCCACCCCCGGCTGCGCCGAAGCCACCGCAGAGAGTTCGCGTCGGTGGCAATGTGCAGCAGGCGAACTTGATACGCCAGGTGAAGCCTCCCTATCCGCCACTGGCCAAACAGGCGCGTATTCAGGGGACGGTGGTGCTTGAAGCCGTCATCAACAAGCAGGGGACTGTGGAGAATCTGCGTGTGTTGACCGGACACCCTCTGCTGATCCAGTCGGCACTGGATGCTGTGAAGCAGTGGAAATACAAGCCAACTCTGCTAAACGGCGAACCAGTTGAGGTCGTGACTCAGATCACGGTGAACTTCAACTTGAGTGGTTGATCGTTCGCTGCGGCTCAAAGCGATCTTGGTCAGGGACTACCAAAATAACAACATCAAATTCAGGTATAACCATAAGGAGGAATACCTCAAATGCTTCTCTTTAAGTTGAATTTGCTTGCGCTTACGTTACTCGAAGGTGAGATCGGTTTCGACTTGAGATCGATGTGGAACCAGTCTGGGATCGTCGCCAAGTCGGTAATCATCGTCTTGGCAATCATGTCCGCTTGGTCGATCGGCGTCATGATCGATCGGATATTGGCCTACTCTGCAGCTCGAAAGCAGTCGCGCGAGTTCGCCCCCCTGGTTGCCGGATGCCTGAAAGAAGGAAAGATCGATGAAGCGATCAACGTCTCCGAGCAGAACAAGAAGAGCCATCTGGCCAAGGTCGTTGTGGCGGGGCTCCAGGAATTTCAGGCACACCAGAGTAGCAGCGAAATACCCGGCGAAGCCATTGAAGCTTCGAAGCGGGCACTCGAGCGTGCTACGGCAATCACGAATGCCGAGCTCAAGCGCGGCATCAGCGGCTTGGCCACGATCGGCAGTACCGCACCCTTCGTGGGGTTGTTCGGAACGGTCTTCGGCATTATCAGCGCGTTCCAGGGGATGTCGTCGGAAAAATCCACCGGTCTTTCGGCTGTGGCAGGTGGGATCTCCGAGGCTCTGATCACGACGGCGTTCGGTCTGTTCGTGGCCGTGCCTGCGGTGTGGATGTTCAACTACTTCAACAGCAAGATCGAATCGTTTGGCGTTGAAATGAATAACTCGTCTTCCGAGTTGATCGACTATTTCTTGAAGAAGAGAGGGAGCAAACGCTAATGTCAATGGCGATTGGAGGTAGCGACAGTAACACGATTGCCGACATCAACGTGACGCCCATGGTTGACATCATGCTGGTGTTGCTTATTATCTTCATGGTGATCACGCCATTGCTGCAGAAGGGCGTCAGCGTTGATTTGGCGAAAACGAAGAATCCGCGAGAAATGAGAGAGGCTGATCGCGACGACGCGGTCGTCGTGGCGATCACCCGCGACGCCAAGATCTGGCTGGGCGCCGACCAGATGACCAAAGATCAGCTGGGAACCAAGATTCGAGACGTGCTGGTCTCCAAAGTGGACAAGACAGTCTATGTGAAGAGCGACCGTCGAGCCAGATACGGTGAAGTTGTCGATGTCGTCGACATTGTGCGCACGGCAGGAGTTGACACCCTAGGCCTGTTGACCACTCGGGTCGAAGGCCAAGGCGGCGAGCAATAGCGACCAGAGTTCTAGAGGATCAAGCGTATGGCTATATCGACTGGGGGTAGTACATCGAGGGCCGACATTAATGTCACCCCTCTCATCGACGTCCTGCTGGTGCTTCTGATCATCTTCATGGTGATCACTCCGCTCATCCCGCGCGGGTTGGACGCCCAAGTTCCGCAGCCGCCTCCACCCGGTACACCTCCTTCGGAGTCTTCAGACCGGACGGTTGTCGTGTCGGTCGATGCGAAGGGGGATCTCACCATCAACTTGGAGCCGGTAAGTCGGGACAACCTTGGGGAACGTTTGACCAATATTTTCAAAACCCGTAACGAGAGAACCATGTTCATTCAGGGCGACACGGATTTGATTTTCAACAGTGTTGTCGACGTGATTGACATTGCCAAAGGAGCGGGTGTCGACAAGATTGGGCTGATTACTGAGAAGATCCAGTCTGGACAGTGAACCGGCTTCTCTCATCTTCGCAACAACGCCAGGCGAGGAGGTTCTTCTGGGGACCTCTTATTTTTTTGGCTGGACAACATCTAGCGCAGCTTGGCAGGCGACGTTATTTGAGAGTAGTGCGTTGCCTGGTAGGCGCTCGCGACGCAGCAATGGAACATCCGTTTGGTGGACTCGTGGCATTGGATTGAGCAACCTGACCGAATACTTTGGTCTGTGGAGGCATTCGATGAAGTCTAGATCAAGAACGATGGCTGTGACACTGGCCTTGCTCACGATTCTCGGTAGCGCCGGATGTTCTAAACTGAAAGCGCGAGATGAGATGAACAAAGGCGTGCGCTCGTTCAGAGATTCGAAGTATGAGACGGCAGTCGAACATTTCAAGGCGGCCGTTAGCCTTGACCCGGAGCTGACGAACGCACATCTGTATCTTGCCGCAGCGTATGCCTCGCAATACCAGCCCGGAGGCGACTCGCCCGAGAATCGCCGCATCGGAGAAGAGGCGATCAAGGCTTACGAAAACGTACTTCTGAAGGAGCCGGGCAACATTGGGTCCGTCAGCGGCATCGCGGGCATTTACTTCAACATGAAGAATTTCGCCAAGGCCAAGGAGTACTACAAGAAGAGGACGGAACTCGAACCCAACAGCCCAGAGCCGTTCTACAGCATCGGCAACGTCAACTGGATCTTGTGCTACAACAAACAGGACCCGCTTCCCACCGAGCAGAAGAAGGTCCTGATTGAAGAAGGCCTCGCCAGTCTGCAGAAGGCCATCCAGAACGACCCGAATTACTACAACGCCTACTTTTACGTCAATCTCCTGCTTCGCCAGAAGGCTCAGGTGATTATCGATGAAGTGTCCGATGCGAATCCGAAGCTGAAAGATCAGTTTGCCATGGCGGCACTCGATCCGAAGTCGCTCGAACCGCTCGTCAAGAAGCATGCCGCAAAGCGGTATGAGGAGTACCAAGGCTATCTCAAGCAGGCCGACGAGAACTTCGAGAAGGCCATGCAGATCCGCAAGGAAGTCGAAGCTAAGGCCGAAACCAAAGGGGTTGTCGATCCGACTAAGTAGCCATCCGGCAGCGTGATCGAATTACTGGAAAGCCTCTTGAGGACTTCTCAAGAGGCTTTTTTGTTGGGCGCTGCTCTTACTTTCCGTAGTGGCTCAACGACCACGAGCTGAATTGCTCGCGCTCGCTCTTCGGAACTTCCCGCCCTCGATCCCACTGGAAAGGCCGGGCTCGATCATCTAATATCCGATCCATGATACGTTTTGAAGATGTACTCGCCACGGTGCAGAAGTATCACGCAAACGAGGACCTCGAAATCCTCCGCCGCGCCTACCTCTTCTCTGCCAAAGAGCACCAGGGGCAAATCCGCAAGTCGGGAGAACCGTATCTGAATCATCCCTTGGCCGTGGCAGCCATTCTGGCCGAAATGAAGCTGGATGCTGTCTGCGTCGCCGTAGGCCTGCTGCACGACGTGGTTGAAGACACCTCGACTCCCTTGAACGCAATTGAGCAGCACTTTGGCAACGACGTGGCGAATATCGTCAATGGTTTGACCAAGGTCAGCCAGTTCCAGTTCTATTCCAAGGAGGAACAGCAGGCCGAGAACTTCCGCAAGATGTTCCTGGCAATGGTAGACGACGTTCGTGTTGTTCTGGTCAAACTCGCTGACCGGCTGCACAACATGCGCACGCTTCAGTTTCTGCCGCCAGAGAAACGCCACCGCATCTCGCTTGAAACCATGGAGATTTATGCGCCAATCGCGCACCGTCTCGGTATGGGAAAGATCCGTGGCGAGCTGGAGGACCTGGCGTTCAGCTACCTGGAGCCGGAAGCCTACCAGGAGATCAAGAAGTCGGTTGACAGCCGCCAGAAGGTGCGGCACGAGTTCTTGGACGAAGTGATGGAGATCATCACACAGAAGCTGAAGGAACACGAAGTTCCCAGCATTGTCGAGTCTCGCATCAAACGAATCTACAGTATTCACCAGAAGATCAAGCGGCAGAAGATTCCGATCGAACAGGTCTACGACCTGCTAGCAGTGCGGATCATCACGGATTCCGTCAAAGACTGTTATGCGGCCCTAGGCCTCATCCACAACCTGTGGAGACCTGTTCCGGGGCGCATCAAGGATTTCATCGCAATCCCACGGCCCAACATGTACCAATCGCTTCACACCTCGGTGATCGGTCCCCATGGCCAGCCGTTCGAAGTTCAGATCAGAACCATGGAAATGCACCGCGTCGCGGAAGAAGGCATTGCGGCCCATTGGAAATACAAGACAGGCAAGCCTTCCAATAACAAAGACGACCAACGGTTTCTCTGGCTGCGGCACCTGGTCGAGTGGCAGCAGGAGATGCAGGATCCCAGCGACTTTCTGAGCACGCTGAAGATCGATCTGTACCCTGAGGAGGTGTATGCGTTCACGCCCAAAGGCAAGGTGATCATCCTGCCGCGAGACGCGACGCCGGTCGACTTCGCATATGCGATTCACACCGAAGTCGGCAACAAGTGCGTCGGTGCCAAGGTCAATGGCCGCATCGTGCCGCTCAAGTCGCGCTTGAAGAATGGCGACATCGTCGAAATCCAGACCCAGACGGGCCATACTCCCAGCCGCGACTGGTTGTCGTTTGTCAAGACCTCACGCGCGCGAAACAAGATCCGGCACTACATCAATGTCAGCCAAAGAGAACGCTCAATCGAAATTGGCAAGAAGATCCTCGAGAAGGAAGCACGGAAGTTCAAATTGAACCTGAAGAAGTTCATCGATGAAGGGCACCTGCTAAAAGCAGCGCCCGAGTATGGTTGCGCGAAACTGGAAGACGTCTATTCAGCGCTGGGCTTCGGCAAGATCTCGGCAAGAGTTCTGCTTGGGAAACTGGTTGCGCCTGCGGAGCTGGAAGAGGTTCCCGACGAAAAAGTCTCGATGTTTACCTCTGCCGTCCGAAAAGTCCTAGGCTTCGCTTCGGGAGGAGCCCTCCAAGTCAAGGGGGCTGACGACTTGTTGGTATACCGCGCTAAATGCTGCAATCCGATCCGCGGCGAGGAGATTGTCGGCTACATCACCCGCGGCAAAGGCGTCGCGGTCCACGCGCGCCGCTGCGCCAACGTGGCGAACCTCATGTATGAAGCCGAAAGGAAGATCGATGTTCAGTGGACCGGAGCAGCCGATGGATCTTACGCGGTCAAGCTCTCGATCTCCGTCGACGACCGGCGCGGAATGCTCGCGGAGATCACTTCAACGATTTCGGATATCCAGACGAACATCAAGAACATCGAAGCCCAGTCGTTCGACGACCGCCGCGGCCTCATTCACGTCACCATCGAGATTGCCGACCTGAAGCATCTGGAACGAGCGGTAGCGGCGATCAAGAAAGTCAAGGGAGTCGATGAGGTCACGTGGCAGTGAGTCGATTCAGCACTATTGGCAGCAAGCTTGGAGCGCTTTTTGCTGCAATCGAATGGTCTGCCTCATCTAGCCAGAAGAGACACTTTTCAGGAGCCACCTATGAAATCGGTCATTCAAGCGGGCAATGCACCGAAGGCCATCGGGCCTTACTCGCAAGGCATTCGAATTCGAGCAGGCGAACTGCTGTTTCTGTCGGGCCAGATCCCGTTGACACCGGCTGGCGAGGTTGTGAGTGGAGACATCGAGAGCCAGACTGAGCAGGTACTGAAGAATCTTGAGGCTGTACTGACGGCGGGTGGTTCCTCTCTGAGCCAAGTTCTGAAAACAACGGTGTATCTGAAGAACCTGGACGACTTTCCGCGCGTCAACGCGGTCTACGAACGATTCTTTCGCGATTCGCCGCCCGCTCGATCGACCGTCGAGGTGTCGCGACTACCGCGCCAAGTGTCTATCGAAATCGATGTGATTGCGGCCGTAGGATAGCCAGGTAGGACCGAGGAGCTCAAAAGACCACTCGGCTCGAAAGGCAATCAATGAGACTTGACGACCCGGCCAGTCCGTATGCACGCCGTGCATACACGAGCTCGTTTGTGGGCGCCATTGATGATGACTCGCACTCTCTGGAGATTGGGATTCCACCTTCGCTTCGTGATGTTGTGAGCATGGCTCACGTTGTTGCCAAACAGGGGACCCTTTCCGCAAATATCACAGCGTGCCGCCATGACGACCTCCTCGAAGACTTCTCAAAAAACGTTGAACTATAGCAAATACCGTACGTTTGGGTCAAAACCAAAATCACCGCTTGGCAGTTCGCGGCTCATCGAAGAGGCACCTCGTCCGGTGCTCGGTCAGAGTCCGAACCGTGGCACGCGGACTCTGTTGCGTCGTTTTGATGGAACCTGGGGACAACTCGCTGCGTCTTGAAAGGCTATGGTCGATAGCCAAGCAGATCTGGTGGCCAATGGCTACCTGATCAGAACCGAAAACCTGTGGAAGACCTACGACATGGGAGCAGAGAAAATCCATGCCTTGGCTGGAGTTTCTTTCACTGTCAAAAAGGGTGAGTACCTGGCCATCATGGGTCCTTCTGGTTCCGGCAAGTCCACCTTGATGAACCTGATTGGCTGCCTCGACACACCGACGCAGGGGCAGTATTTCATTAACGGGCGCCTGGTGAGTGCTATGAGCGACGACGAACTGGCCTACATTCGAAACCGTGAGATTGGTTTCGTTTTTCAGACGTTCAACTTGCTGGCCCGCGCTACCGCGCTTCACAACGTCGAATTGCCGCTGATCTACAACGGGACCCCCGCTCAGGAGAGAATTGCACGGGCCAAGGAGGCATTGGCGAAAGTCGAGCTGGAGAATCGTATGATGCACAAGCCCAACGAGCTTTCCGGCGGACAGCGCCAAAGAGTTGCCATTGCCAGGGCGCTGGTGAATAATCCGTCCATCCTGCTAGCCGACGAACCGACTGGCAACCTCGACACGGCGACGGGCGTGGAAATCATGAACCTGTTCGAGAGACTTCATCGGCAAGGCAACACAATTATTCTCGTGACACACGAGCACGATGTCGCGCAGCATGCTCACCGCACGATCCATATCCGCGACGGCAAGGTCGCTTCCGACGAGCGCCGCGCGCAAGGCAGCCAGAACCCATGAAATGTCCGCTGTGTGAGTCTCGAAAAGGCAAACGTTTGTGTCCGGCAAAAACCGCTCAGATATGTCCGGTTTGTTGCGGCGCCAAACGAGAGGTCGAGATCGAGTGCCCGTCAGAGTGTGCCTATCTCCACGCTGGCCGGGAGTATGAAAGTGGCAGGCTCGCGCGCACTGTGCCTCCGCCGCGGCGAACTGACCGGCTCTGGGAGCCCTCGTTTCTGAGCTCGCACTTCCAACTGATTGCCGGTGCATCTCAAGTCATCGCAGTGACACGCCGCAGTTTCCCAGAGCTCGCTGACAGCGACGTCCAGGCAACATTCGAGTCGCTTCTGCGAACTTTCAATACTCTCGACAAAGGCATCTACTACGATTCTGCTCCCGAACGCTTGATCCAGAGAGAGCTGTACGTTGCGCTGAAGCAGTTTTTCGACGGACCTGCCGAAGCCAGGCTCGTCTCGGAATCGCGCCCGACCACCCACCAGATCCTCGACACCCTGCAATTCATGAAAGAACTCTCGGCGCAGATCACGCTGCCACGCCCGAAGAGCCGAGCCTATCTGGACCACCTTGATGGAGTGGCGCGCAGTTTGGAGAAAGAGCAGCACAGCGAATCGAAACTCATCGTGCCGACGGTGTTTTGAACAAGCGAGGTAGCAGCACCAGCAGGGAATCAGCGAAGTCGTTACAACTTCGAGAGGATTTTCTCGAGGCTGGCCGGTGGATCGGACGACGCCGTGATGGGCCGGCCGATCACCAGGTAGTCGGCACCGGCCCGCAGTGCCGCAGCAGGCGTTGCAATCCGGCTTTGGTCGTTCAGATCGCTTCCAGCCGGCCGAATGCCGGGAGTCACGATTTTCAGAGCGCTGCCTAGTTGTCTGCGCAGCGGGCCCAACTCTTCAGGCGACGCGACGATGCCGCCCAGGCCTGCTTCCTCAGCGAGTCCGGCTAACCGGGACACTTGCAGGGCGGCGCCGGCGTCGACGCCCACCTGAGCCAGATCTTCATCCGCCAAGCTTGTCAATACCGTCACCCCAAGCAGCAGCGGCCTTTCGACTGCGGCTGGCAGCCGGTTCACGGCCGCCACAGCAGCCGAGAGCATCTTCAGCCCACCGGCGGTATGCAGCGTCAGCATGGAAACGCCCAACCGCGCGGCCGCCGCAACCGCCTTGCCCACTGTGTTGGGGATGTCGTGGAATTTGAGATCCAGAAAAACCTTCTCACCCTGGCGTACAATCTCCCGCACAAGTTCGGGCCCTTCGGCTGTGAACAATTGGCTGCCAACCTTGAAAAGCCCTACGCGTTGCCGAAGCTGCCCCACAAGTCGCAACGCTTCGGCACGGCTGTCGACGTCAAGTGCAACAATGATTTGGTTCATGGAAGGTGATAGATGCCTGCGCTGTTTCCCTCAGCATTCCAGACTGCCTACCAACGACTGCAGCCGCTCGATGCCCTTCCGGCGGCAGAAACGGTCCAACCCATCGATGATTTGCACAGCCACTTTGGGGTCCAGGAAATTAGCCGTGCCAACTTCGACGGCTTGAGCGCCAGCGATCAAGAATTCGAGCGCATCTTCCGCGGTTCGGATGCCCCCGATACCGATCACCGGAATTCGGACGCCTCGAACGACTTGGTAGACCATTCGCAGCGCGACCGGCTTGATCGCCGGTCCGGACAGCCCTCCCGTCACATTGCCCAGTCTGGGCTTGGCTGTTTCGACATCGATCGCCATCCCGAGCAGCGTATTGATCAGCGACAGAGCATCCGCGCCTGCGTCCTCTGCTGCCTTGGCGATGACGACGACGTCGGTGACATTGGGTGATAGCTTGACGATCACCGGGCGAGAGGCCGCCTGCCGAACGGCTTTTACGACTTCGTACGTGGCTGCAGGATCCGAGCCATACACGATGCCGCCTTTCTTGACGTTCGGGCAAGAGATGTTGATTTCGTAGCCTGCTAACCCCTCGGCTCGGTTCAGCAGTTCCACGACTCTGACGTAGTCCTCGGTCGTCTGCCCGAAAACATTGGCAAAAATGGCCGTGCTGTAGCGCCTGAGGAGCGGCAGCTTCTCGGCGACAAAGCGTTCGGCGCCCACATTCTGCAACCCGATGGCATTGAGCATTCCCGAAGCCGTCTCGTGAAGGCGCGGCGGCGTAGCCCCTTGCATCGGGACTATCGAAAGTCCTTTGACGACGAGGCCGCCAAGCCGGTTCAGGTCCAGCAGCTCGCTGAACTCCTCTCCATAACCGAACGTACCGCTGGCGGTAATCACCGGGTTCTTGAGCCGAATCCCAGCGATCTCCGTAGAAAGATCCACCATTTCGCGGGTGCAGTGACAAAGACTTCTTCGTTCGAAGCGCATGGTAGCAAAGCCCATAAGGCGGGTAAACTGCATTCATGGCGCGCGAGCTTGCCCTTTGGGGTGCGGCTATGCGCCCGGCAACCTTCGATCGTCTCAGTTTGCTCCAGATCGGCTTGCCGTCCGCCAACCAGAGTTCCACCTGGACGCAGCGACCCAAGGGGCTTTGAGGGCATAGGTGTTAAGTTAAGGATCTGGGATTTTCATATTGGGAAGCTGTCGAAGTTAAATTTCTCGACGGCGTCGAGCTGTTGGAGCGAGGTCGGTCGGGAGGGCTGGCGGCATTTCAAACAGGAACGGAGCAGTTGGGGCAGCTGTTGGAGCAGACAGCGGGTGAAGTGGAGCGGATGGAGGC